>DASQEG010000920.1:0-3533 GCA_035633775.1 Bryobacteraceae bacterium | reverse complement strand
GAAGTAGATGTCAGCGTATTCGCCGCCGGCGCTTAGTGCCTCGGCCAGGTAGCTCTCCAGATCGCTCTCCGAAACGCCAAACCTGCGAGCGAAAAACGAGTCGCGGAAGCTCATGAGGCCAGAGTAACAGCCGACCGGGCCAGTGCCCGTCGGAACAGGGGGGCGTACATCGTGACGAAACATCGTAACTGTATGCTGAACAGATGCTTCGAGCCTGTTTCGTTGCCGGCGCCGCACTCGGCTGCGCATTCGCGGCGCATTATCGAACTCCCGCCGGAACGCGACCGGTTTCCACCCGACCCGGCGAACTTGTAATCCCGGGCGGCAGACTCCTGACGCCGGCGGGAGACGTGTTCCGTACCGGCAGCGGCACATTCGGCGTGGCGGTGAGTGCCGATGGGAAACAGGTGATCACGGTGGACGGCGGGCCGGATGGATTCTCTGTAACTTCCATCGAGAGCGGATCTGCGCGAAAGAACTGGTCACGGCCGAAGCGGGCGAAAGTCGAAGACGACTGGCGAAGCGTATTTCTAGGCGTTGCCTTCGGTCCGAACGGGACGATCTGGGCTTCGGAGGGCAACTCCGGCCGCGTTCGTGCGGTCGGGACGGGGGTGGTCGATCTGAACACCGCAGGCTTCAGCGACAGCTACTCGGGCGACCTTGCGATCGACCCCTCACGCGCTGTACTCTATGTCGCCGATCAGGCCAACTTCCGAGTCGTTGCGGTGGACATGAAAAGGCGGCGCGTGCTGGGCAGCGTCAGGGTCGGCCGGCTGCCGTTCGCTGTTGCACTCTCGCCGGATAAGACACGCCTGTATGTCACGCACGTCGGCGTCTTCGCCTACGAAGCGCTGTCCGGCGGCCCGGTGCCGTTCCCTGTATTCGGCTTTCCCTCACGCGAATCGGAAGCCCAGCTCGGACGGCCTGATGTCCCGCAATCGAACTCGCTCGCCGTAGTGGATGTGCGTGACGCTGCTGCTATGCAACTGGTCAAGCTCATTCCGACCGGCGAGCCATTTAGTCGCAAAGTCCATGGCGGCAGCAGTCCGTCCGGCGTTGTGGCGACGGCAGACCGGGTCTACGTGACGAATGCTCACAACGACAGCATCACGGTCGTGGATGCAAAAACGCTTCAGCGCGTGCGCGATATTCCGCTGCGCATTCCAGGATTGGAACAGCTGCGCGGCGTTATGCCGGTGGGAGCGACCCTTGACCCGACATCAGGCCTCCTGCTTGTCGCAGAAGCGGGAATCAATGCTGTAGGCGTCGTCGACCTTGCATCGTCACGCCTGCTGGGCCACATCCCGGCAGCATGGTTTCCTGCTCGTGTCGCGGTGCACGGGAACGACCTTTGGGTTGCATGCGCGAAAGGCACCGGCACCGGGCCGAACAAGGGTTTGCCGCAGACCTTTGCTCCTGATCTCCGCCGCGGAGCGGTGGTCCGGGTGACACTTGCGGACGCCCTGAAGCGCCTGTCCGAGCACACGCAGACCGTTATGGCCAACAACGGCTTCCAGCCTGTCGCGAAAGCTGACAATCCGCTCCCGCAAGAGCTGCGCAACGTCGTCGTCGTGGTGAAGGAAAACCGTACGTATGACGAAGTGTTCGGAACGGGTGCCCGGTATGGAAAGGGCGTCACGCCGAATCATTACGAGATTGCCAGGCGTTATGCGATCAGCGACAACTTCTATGCTGACTCCGAGGTGAGTGTGGATGGACATCACTGGCTGGTCGGGTCCTACCCAAATCCGTGGACGGAGACTACGCTGATGGCCGCGTACGGAGGCGAGAAGGATTTTCGCCTTCCCACTACCGCTCCTGGCAGGCTCTCGTTCCCCGGCAGCAACTCATCCGTACATCCTGAGGAAATCCCTGCGGCTGGCACACTCTGGCATCACCTCGAGCGGCATGGCATCTCATTCCGCAACTTCGGTGAGGGGTTCGAGCTCGCAGGTGCCGACGAGGGCCCGGAGCTGGAGCCGACGGGCGTTCGGCTGAAAACGAACATGCCGATGCCGGATCCGTTGTTCCGGAACACATCACGCACATATCCGCAGTACAACATGAATATTCCGGATCAAGTGCGTGCCGATGCACTGATCCGGGAGCTGAGTGCATTCCGTGAGCTTCCACGCCTGATCTACATCCACCTGCCGAACGATCACGTCGCGGAGCCGCGACCGGCAGACGGCTACCCGAGCGCTGCATCCTACGTCGCGGACAACGACTACGCGCTGGGGCGAATCGTGGCATGGCTGAGCCGCCGCCCGGAATGGAAGAAGACCGCGGTGCTCATTACCGAAGACGATGCGCAAGGCGGCGTCGATCCGGTGGATTCGCATCGCACATTGATGCTGGTTGCAAGCCCCTGGGCAAGGCGCGGCGCCGTCTCGCACGTCCACTCAAGCTTCCCGGGACTGCTTAAGACGGCATTCCGAATTCTTCGCATCCCTGCATTGAACCTCTTCGATGCGACTGCATCCGATCTGGCCGACTGCTTTCAGACGGCAGATCCGGACAATGCACCGTTCGACATTCAGCCGGCGAATGCCGCTGTGTTCGTACCGGAGAAGGCCCGCGCAGCACGAATCGCGGTGTCTCCGCGTATGGACGACCCTGCCGTGCTCCGACAACAGCACAGGCAGCAGTAAGATTTCAGGCCTGTCAACGGAGAGCCCGGCCGCGCCAAAATGAAGCGAGGATGGAGCCTGAGATGTTCATCCACGCCCCGAACACAGCCGGGGCCAGAGCAGTGGCGGGGCTCTTCAAAACGTTGATGGCCAGCCCGCTGCCCATGCCGCCGTTCTGGATTCCCACCACGAAGGACACGGTTCGGGATGTACTTTCGTCAAGGCCGAAGGCGCGCGCACCAGCGTATCCGAGCACGTATCCGATCGCGTTGTGAAGCATCACGGCCGCGATCAGCGGGATTCCCACCTCCAGCAGCTTATCTCGTGAGAGCGCGACAATGATCGCCACGATGATGCAAATGCCGGTCATCGAGATTACCGGCAGCGCTTTGTCGAGCCAGCCTCTGCGCTCGTTCAGCAGCCTGTTCAGGCCGACTCCGGCAAGAATTGGCAACACGATCATCTGCAGAATCTCCAGCATCATCGCCATGAAGGGAATTGCAACGTACTGGCCTGCCAGCCACTGCATCCACAGCGGAGTCAGCAACGGCGCAAGAAGCGTAGTCGCAACCGTCATGGTGACGGACAATGGAATGCTGCCGTGCGCGAGATAGACCATAACGTTGGACGCGATGCCCGCTGAGCAGGACCCGATGAGGATCACGCCCGCGGCTACGGACGCTTCGAACTTGAACAATGTCGCCAGCGCGAATCCTGTTAGCGGCATGACTGTGTACTGGAGCAGTACGCAGATCAGCACGGGGCGGGGAACAGTGATGACCCGCTGAAAGTCTGCAATGCTCAGCCGGGCGCCGATCCCAAACATGATCAGCTGAATCAGCGGCAGGATCAGGCGGCGGGTCTCCACACCACCCCATGACCTAAACAGCTGCGGAAACGCAA
>DASQEG010000919.1:0-6084 GCA_035633775.1 Bryobacteraceae bacterium | reverse complement strand
TAATACGCGACAGCGCGCAGACCAGATCTCCGGGCGTCGATAATTTTGCAATCGTAAGCTGGATTAAGTTTTCTGAACCTTTGCGTGCAGCGGCATCATCCGTCAACTACCAAAAATATCCGAGTTCGTTGACCGGAGGACATGAATTGGCCCGATCCCTTTCTGTGCTCGCCTTAATTGCGTTTGCCGTTCAGCCGGTAGCCGCCGCCGAGTCGTCCTGGCTCTCCCATTGGTTCACGCCCGTGTTGCACATGTTTTCGTTCGGTCCTTCGTCTCCGGGCTTTGGCCCTTCGCCCGACTTGCCGCACGCTGCTACTTCGTGTTTCGTTGCGCCGCTGGCCGCAGTAGAGGATAGCGAGGCCATTGCATTTGAAACCGTTGTTGGAACCCCGGGGGTGGTGCACCTGGCCGGCTTAACTCCTGCAACGGGTGATGCGCTGCACCGTTTTCAACGGATTGTGCGCTCGGCCGGCGGAGATGTCGACATCAAGTCGGCGTACCGGCCTTTGGCCTACCAGGCTCACCTGCAGGAACTCTGGGACAAGTGGATGGTGGAACTCAGGTTCAACACTCTTCAGGAGTGTCAGGAGCTGCGCGCGGACGTACTGCTGGAGTTTACGCGCCACGGGTTGCTTGAATCTCAGCGTCCCGCTACCACGTCGGATCACACGCGCGGGCTCGCCTTCGACGCTGTTGTTGCGCTGCCGCGCACAATGAGTACACTCGACATCCTGGCGCGGCGCGCGGGCCTGTATCGGCCGGTTGCCGTGGCAGACCCGGTCCATTTCCGCCTTGCTGATTAGGTCCGAAGCGTAACGATCGTCGCGCCCCAGCCACCCGCCTCGGCAGGTGCGTCGCTGAAGCCCTCGACGCACGTTGTACGGGAAAGAATCGCCCGTACAGACTCTCTCGCCACACCTATCCCGCGGCCGTGAATGATTCGAACGTAACGGAACCCGCGGGCGTTTGCTTCCTCGAGGTATGCTTCGACCGCGGCCGTGCGGTCCCGCGGAGCAATGCTGTGCAGGTCGAAAACGTCCGTGATCGGAATCTCGACCGGCTCAGGTTCGCTCGAATCACCCACCCCAATCACTGCGCTGCCGAGGCCATCACGCCGGTCGCCTCTTCTTCCGTTCCACCTTCGTCCGAGGCGGTGAAGTAAGCGCAATCCGGGTGGTGGAACACGAGGGCGCTGACGCTCGCCTCAGGCTCCATCATCATGCCCTCTGTGAGCTCCACGCCGATCTCTTCAGGCTTAAGAAGAGCAAACAGGCCCACCTGGTCGTCAAGATTCGGACACGCGGGATAGCCAAAGCTGTAACGCTTGCCGCGATACCGGGACGTGAAGCGCTGCTGCATTGTCAGCGACTCAGGATCGGCAAATCCCCAGTCCTCACGGATGCGGCGATGCAGCCACTCGGCACACCCTTCCGCAGTCTCGATTGCCAGCGCCTGCAGTGCGTGAGCCTTCAGGAACTCACCCGAGATCTTTGCCTGTTCAGACCGCTCGCGGATGCCTTCACCGGCTGTGCAGACGAACAGTGCGATGCTGTCGCGGCGCCCGCTCTGCGGCGCCAGAACGTAGTCACTCAGGCACAGACCGTCGCGGCGAGGCTGCCGGCCAAACCGGAAAGTATGCAGCGGACTCGTTGCACCGGGAGCGAACAGATGAACGGCATTGCCGTCGCGCTCCGTTTCGAAGTACTGCCAGACTGCACGGATCTTCATGAACCCGGCGGCCCATTCCTTCACTTCTTCCACGCGGTGGAACAGCTCGAGAGCCTTATCCTCGCGTGCGGCGAGGTTCTTTTCGAAGTTCCCCTTGTACCCCAAATGCCGGCCGTAGAGCATGAACGGGTTTATGTAGCTCCAAACCTCGGTCAGCTGAGGAACGGATCTTACCTTCCGGTCGAGGTAAGGTACGGCGGGGATCGGGACGTCCGTACGCACCTTCGAACTGCGTGTCGTTCCAGCGGCGACAGGCTCTTCGGCCGGCGCAGGAGCCGCAGCGACCTCGATGAACCGGTGTGAGGCCAGCGCCACGTCCCGGGTCATCGGGTCCATGATCTCGTTCATCAGACGCAGGCCGGTCATCGCGTCTTTGGCATAGAAAGTCGGCGAGGTGTAGGCGGGTCCGATACGGCCGTTCGTATACTTCTCCGAGAGCGCCGCGCCGCCAACCAGCAGCGGAACGTCGATTCCCGCGTCACGAAGGTCGTTGGCGGTCACAACCATCTGCTGCGCCGACTTTACCAGCAATCCTGAAAGTCCAATGGCATCCGGCTGATGCTTGCGGCTGGCTTCAATCAACTGCTCCGGCGGAACCTTGATTCCGAGGTTCACGACGTCGTAGCCGTTGTTGCTGAGGATGATCTCGACCAGGTTCTTACCGATGTCGTGGACGTCGCCCTTTACGGTCGCCAGCAGCACCTTGCCCCGGGCGGCGGTGTCGGCTTTCTCCATGTACTGCTCGAGATGTGCCACGGCAGCCTTCATCGCTTCTGCCGACTGGAGCACCTCGGCGACGATCAGCTCGTTGTTGTTGAACAACCGGCCGACCTCGTCCATGCCCTTCATCAGCGGCCCGTTGATGATCTCCAGCGGACCCGCGCCTTCGGCGCGCTTGGCCTCGAGATCCTCGATCAGGCCATCTTTGGAGCCCTCGATGATGTAGTTCGCCAGGCGCTCATTGAGGGGCAGATTTGCACTCTGCGCTTTGGACTGTTTCGTTTTCGCCGAGCGCCCCCGGAAGTGCTCCGCGACCGCTGCGATGTGGAACGAGTTGACCGCAGCCCTGACTTCGCGGCTCTGCTCGCGCCAGTCTTCCGGCACGTTCATCAGCAGCTGTGCCGCGGGATGATCCGCCGGGACGTTGGCGGGCGGGCGATTGAACAGCAGGCTCTCCGCCAGTTCGCGATCCTGTGCGGGCAGGGAAGCGAACCGCTCCAGCTTCTCCGCATTCACAATAGCCAAGTCAAGCCCGGCCTTCGTGCAGTAATACAGGAACACCGAGTTGACGACCTCGCGCGCAGCGGGCGGCAGGCCGAACGAGATGTTTGAAATGCCAAGTACAGTGCGGACGCCCGGAATGGCGTCCTTGATCAGGCGAATGGCTTCGATGGTCTCCACCGCTCCACCGATGTAGTTTTCGTCACCGGTAGCGCACGGAAACACGAGTGGGTCGATGATGATGTCGGTGACCGGAATTCCGTACTTCGAGGTAAGCAGATCGACCGAACGCTGGGCTACGGCCAGTTTCCGTTCACGAGTGAACGCCTGAGCCTGAACAGGATCCTCATCGATCGTGCCAACCACTAGTGCGGCGCCGTATGCCCGCGCTATCGGGCATACTTTCTCGAACTTCTCCTCACCATCCTCGAGGTTGACTGAGTTGATGATGCTCTTGCCCTGGCAGTACGTCAACGACAGCTCGATCGCGCGCGGATCCGTCGTGTCGATCATGACAGGCGCCTTGACCTTCCGGATCAGCTTCTCGTAAAAGAACGGAATGTCCGCCATCTCATCACGATCAGTGGACTGAAGGCACACATCGATAATGTGCGCTCCGTTCCGAACCTGGCGTCGCGCAATCTCGGTGGCTTCTTCCCACTTCTCGGCGGCCACCATGTCCTTGAACAAACGGCTGCCGATCACGTTTGTGCGCTCGCCTACAATCAGCGGACGATTCGAATCCTCGGCCTCGACCAGATCGATGCCGGTGTACCAGCTCCGGCGTTGTGGGTGGCGGGCCTCGCGCGGTTTGCGACCGTCCACCATTTTCGCGATCGCCGCAATATGTGCCGGCGTGGTGCCGCAGCAGCCGCCGATTACGTTCAGCCACCCATGATCGACAAACTTCTCCAGCTGTGCCGCCAGGGACTCGGGCGTCTCCAGATACTTCAATTCCTCGTTGGGGATGCCCGCGTTCGGGTAGCAGGAGATACGAACGGGCGCAAGCTCATGCAGACTGCGGATGTGGTCTGTCATGAACTCCGGACCCGTGGCGCAGTTCAGACCCACCGAGAGGAGATTTCGATGCGCAACGGAGAGGTAGAATGCTTCCGCAGTCTGGCCGGCCAGCATTGTTCCCATCGGTTCGATCGTGCAGGAGACCATCACCGGAACATTTAGACCCAAGTCCCGCTCGGCGTCCTCAATCCCAAGCAGGCCCGCCTTGACGTTGCGGGTGTCCTGACTTGTCTCGAGCAGCAGGACGTCGGCACCACCCTCGATCAGCGACTTGGCCTGCAGGGCATACCCGCTCCGGAGTTCGCCAAACGTGACGTTGCGGGTGACGGTGATGGAGCGCGTCGTCGGCCCCATCGAACCTGCTACAAATTTCGGCCGCCCCGGCTTTGCGGTTGCATCTGCGGCTTCGCGTGCGATCCGCGCAGCGGCGCGATTGATCTCCACCGTGTTGTCTTCCAGCTGGAACTCTGAAAGCGAGATAGGGTGCCCGTTAAAAGAGTTCGTCTCCACCATGTCGGCGCCGGAGTCAAAGTACTGCCTGTGAATATCGCCAATCAGGTCGGGCCGTATCAGGCACACGTTGTCGGTGCAGTTCTCAAGCTGTGCACCGCCGTAATCTGCGACCGTCAGCTTGGAGTGCAGTATACTGCCCATCGCACCGTCAAGGACGAGGATCCTGGTCTCGAGAAGGTCTAAAAGGGCTTGCTGGCGCAGTTGGCGGTCGTCCATATAAGTAAGTCAGGGCACACGTAACGCGTTGTGGCTACAGCTTGTGCAGTCTCACATTGTACCATCGGCGCTCAGTCGTAACCGCGATAACGGATGTTACAGCTCCGGCGTAAGTTGCGTCTGCATTGAACGAGCGAGGAGGAATCTCTGATGACTTGTAAAGACGCGATGACGGCGGACCCGTCGTTTTGTTTGCCGAGCGACTCAGTTGGGATCGCGGCGCAGATCATGAAGCGGGAAGACGTGGGGCCGGTGCTTGTAGTCTCTGATCGTTCGGAGAAGAGGCTGATGGGCATTGTCACAGACCGGGATCTTGCCATCAAGGTGCTGGCCGAAGGACGCGATGCTCACTCGTGCCGCGTGGACGAGGTGATGAGCAGCAACCCCGTGACCTGCAACGAGGACGAGGACGTGCGGCATGCGATCCGCAAAATGTCGGAGCACCAGATCCGGCGTATCCCGGTGGTGGATGAGCAGAACCGGCTCCGCGGCATCATCGCCCAGGCCGACGTTGCTCGGATGGCTGATGAGGAGCAGGTCGGCGCCATGGTGGAAGACATCTCCCAGCCGTATGGCATGGCGGACTGGGCCGGCGTAGGAGGGATGATTCCCTCGCGGAACACGCTCAGCAGCCTGGCGCTGGGAGCGATCTGCCTCGGTGCGGGTATTGGTTTGATGTACCTGCTGGATCCGAACAGTGGCAGTGACCGCCGCACCTCCCTCCGCCGCAGGCTGCCGGGAAGCAGCACCGAAACCGGCGCTGCCCAAACCGGCGACTGGGAATACTGATTAGACAGCGACGGGCTCCGCTGCGTGAGCGGCGGAGTCAACTTCGTTGAAGCTGTAGCCAAATCCGCGCACGGAGCGAATCAGCGACGGATTTGCGGGGTCGGTTTCCGTTTTCTGCCGGAGCCGAAGGATGTACACGTCCACCGTGCGATCCGTGACCGCCCGGTCATGCCCCCAGACCGCATCCAGCAGCTGCTCGCGGCTGAATACAACGCCCGGCCGGCTCATCAGAAACTCCAGAAGCCGGAACTCGGTTGCAGTGAGCGACAGGGGCTGGCTGTTCAGCCGCACGCGGCAGCTGCTGCGGTCAAGCTCCAGCCCGCCGGCCTTCAGCAGCCGATTCGCCGTAGTCTGACCTCGGAACTGGATCTTGATGCGGGCAATTAGTTCCCGGATGAAGAACGGCTTCACAATGTAGTCGTTGGCGCCGAGCTCGAGGCCGACGATGCGGTCCGTTTCTGAAGCCCGCGCGGTCAGGAAAATGACCGGAATGTGCGCAAGCTCCGGATGACTCCGGATGCCCTTGCAGATATCGAGCCCGTCAGAATCGGGCAGCATGATGTCGAGGAGAATGAGATCGGGCCTCTCACGGCGGCA
>DASQEG010000918.1:0-5833 GCA_035633775.1 Bryobacteraceae bacterium | reverse complement strand
GGGCGGGCAGGTTACAAGGCTGTCGGCAAACGCCCGGATGATCAGGCGATCGAAACCGGTAGCGAAGAACAATACGCCTGTCAGCAGCTGGGCGAAGATCAGCAGAATGCCCGAGTCAGCATTGGTATTTGGATCAAAGGTCGATGCATACGCGTATCCGGCAGGCAGGCTTAGAAACTGCGCTCCAAGGAGAAAAGCGTCAGCAATAGTGCTGACGGCCAGGCCGGTGAGCACACCGAGCACGGCCTCAGCCGCGCACCAGGCGATCAAAGTGCTCAGCGTCGCTGTGCCGTCGAGGTCTGGCCACGCAGGTGCGAGCGACATTGTCACCGCAAGCGCCAGCATAATGCGCGCGGCTGGAGCACCCGCCGAAGTACCCGGCAAGGGAAGGAAGGCGAAGATCCCTGCGAGCCGAACCAGTGTGAGCGCGAACCCGTGGAGCATGGCCAGCGAGATGACCAGGTCACCTTGCATGACGAGCCATGTCGCTGATGAGCTGAACGGTGTAGCTCATCATCCGGTTCATCATCCACGGCATCAGCAGTACAAAGCCGATCAGGAATACGAGCAGTCTCGGAATGGTGCTGAAGGCGCTGTCCTGCAGTGACGTCACAATCTGGATCAGGTTGATGGCGATGCCGACAACAAAGGCCAGAAGAAGCAGCGGAGCGCTAATCCAGGCGGCGGTCAGCAGCGCCTGGCGAAACAGATGAACGGCGGATTCGGGTGTCATTCTTATACCTGCTAGAAGCTCTTCATCAATGACCCAATCACCAGGTTCCAGCCGTCGACGAGTACGAAGAGCAGAATCTTGAACGGGGCCGAGACCATGACCGGCGGTAGTTGCACCATGCCGATCGTCAACGTTACGGACGCAACGATCAGGTCGATGATCAGGAACGGCAGGAAGAGCACAGCGCCGATCTGAAAACCTGCTTTCAGCTCAGAAAGGATATATGCGGGAATCAGCACTCGCAGCTGAAGATCTGCGGGCGTGCGCGGTTGGGGAGATCGCGTGATCTCAAGGAATAGCTGCACGTCCTTTTCGCGGCTGAACTTCGTAAGAAAAGCCTTGAGTGGGGCCGATCCCTGTTCGAACGCCTGGGTGGCGTTCAATTCGCCCTTTTCCATCGGCTGCCAGGCTTTCGTGTAGATGTCGGAGAAAACCGGTTGCACGATGACTGCCGCGAGAAAAAGCGACAAGCCCAGCAGTACCTGGTTTGAAGGTGTGGTTTGCGTTCCGAGTGCCTGACGGAGGAAATGCAGAACGATCGTGATGCGCAGGAACGGCGTGATGCACATGATCGCCGCCGGCAATAGCGTCAGCAATGTCAGTGACAGCGCGATCTGCATCGGCACGCTCAGTGCCGGCCCGCCTTTGCCAAGCTGAACGGGGGCGAGACCTTGCGCCGCCAAACCGGCCGCAGTCAGCACGGTGAGAAGCCAGAGGCGTTTCATGCGCGCTCTCCGACGGAGGGAACCGGACCAAGGACGCTGCAACCGCCGGGCGCACTCGCCACGATCAGCATGCTGTCGCCAACCTTAACGAGGTGTAGAGAATGCTGTGCGGTCAGCGGGAGCCGCTCGATTACCTGCATCTGCCGCGGCCCGGTTCCCAGTGGCCGCCACTGGACAAGGCCCCTGCGATTCAGAACCCAGAGCGCTGCTGCCAGCGTGATGAGTACAACCAAAACTGCGGCAAACTGCCCTGCCTGCTCCACAGACCGACCTCCGAAGGCTTGCGCCCACTTCCTATGTGTTTGTCACAAGGGAAGTGGGACGAATCCTTACTTCCTCTCAGTGAAATCTGAGAGGCGGACGGCGAAGCGGTTCTCAATGACGATCAGTTCGGCTTGCGCAACGACCTGATCAGCAACGAGAATATCGACGCTGTCGCCAGCAGCGCGTTCGGTGAACACGATTGAACCCGGCTCCATTGCGAGCAGTTCGGACACGGGCAGCCGGCCGCACGGCACTCGAGCGCTTACCTGGATCGGGACTTCCCCGAAGCGCGGCATCTGAGAATCTGACATGGACGTCAACCCCTGGGCACTAACGCTTCAGGTTCAAAATCTCCTGGCTCATCTCGTCGGACGTGGTGATCACCCGGGAGTTGGCCTGATAGCCGCGCTGGAAGACGATCAGATTCGTGAACTCGCGCGCCATGTCTACGGTCGAGCCTTCGAGGGCGCCGGCCTTCACCTTGCCACGTCCCCCGGTTTCGGCGGTCGCATAGGTAGGCTGGGCACTTTCGGCGCTGGCCCGGTACATGTTGTTCCCAGTCCCGCTGAGGCTCTCAGGGTTCACCGTCAGACCGAGGGCGAGGCTTGCGACCTCAACCATGGTGCCGTTGCCGTAACGAGCCATAACCTTGCCGCCGTCAGCGAGCCCGACAGCCGCGATCTCGGATGACATCTTGCCGTCCTGCTCGGTCTTCGACACGGCAGAAGTCTGCGCGAAGTGGCTGATGTTCGGTCCACCCTTGTCGTTGTACAGACTGTAGCTCATCACCAGGTCCTTGGCTCCTGATGTCAGGGGTTTAGCGGTGATGGTCAGCGTGCCGGGAGCAGCAGGGTCCTTGAGTTTCCCGGAGTCGTCGAACTCGATAGTGTTCGCGGCGGGCAGCGGCGACCCGAACAGCGACTTGAGAGCCGTGGTGCTGCCGCCGATTGCATTCTCCGGAATCAGGGCATCTACGGTCCACTTCTTTGCTGCAGTCTTGGTGTACTTCATCGTGACGATGTGCTGTACGCCGAGGGAATCGACCACTTCGATGGGCGTGGAAAAAGTATCGTTGACGGCCGCCCGGTTGTCCAGGTTGGCGGCCAGACCGATCCTCGTCGTGGCCTGCGCGGCTACAGCACCGGTGGGCACCAGAATGTCGGACAGCACGCCGTTTGCGTATTGCTGGACGCGCTCTCCCGTAAGGGTGGTGATGTACCCGGAACGATCGAGCTGAAACGAGCCGTCACGCGTCAGAAGCTTGGCGCCCTGGTTGTCTCGAACCACAAAGAAGCCGTTGCCCTGGATGGCGGCATCCAGCCCGCCCGAACTGGACTGGATGGCTCCCTGTGAGAAGTTCCGGACGGAAATGGGAGTCGCGACACCCAGGCCGCTCTCATTGCCGGAACCCAGACTTTCGTTCACAAGGTCCTTGAAGGCCACCGTGGCTGCCTTGTACCCTGTCGTGCTTACGTTCGCCAGGTTGTGGCCAACGGTGTCCACTGCGGCCGACTGAGCCTTCAGTGCGGACAGCGCCGATACAAACGAGTTAAACATTCTTCTCTCCTGATGTTTCTGTGCTTTCCTGTCCGGAAGTATTGCCGGCCAACTCAGCGTTCTTCGTTGCCAAAGCTTCATTCTGCTTGCGCAGGGCCGTCACCTCGTCACGGATCGCGACCATCTGCTCGAGTTCGGTAAACTGTGCCAGCTGGGTGAGGAACTGGGTTCCGTCCGCTGGATTCAACGGGTTCTGGTTTTTGATCTGTGCCACCAAAAGTTGCAGAAACGTATCCTTGGTGGCGGTCTGAGAGGGTGCCGCGGGTGATGGGTACCCGTCAACAGGGCCCTGTGCCTGACTAACCGGTGTAAAGTTCATCTTCGTATTTCTCCTGCTGACGGCGGTTTCGGCGTCCGCCCTGGTCCTGCGTCTCGTGCTGCGAATAAGGGTTGCGGCGGCGATCGGAGTCGCCCTGCGAGGGCTCGTTCTCAGCCCGCACCTCCGGCCCGGCTGCCGCGACTGGTTCAACGGCAATCGAAGAATCAGCCGCCACGGCGTCGGCCGAAGCTCGTACTTCTGACTTGTATCCGTTCGCGTCCAGCGTACGCATCAGGTCCGGCAATGCACGCTGAAGGTTGTGCGCAACCTCGGGCTCTGTGGTACGCACGTCCAGATTTACGGTCCCATTACGGTGGACAAACTGGATGTCCGTTCGCGTGTCGTTCTCTCCCGGTACGCTGACTGTCAGGCGATTGACCGGCCCGGTCGCCTGCGATGTTGCGGGCTCCGGGACAGTGCGAACGGGCGTAGCTTCATGCGCCTCGGTCAAGGACGGTTCGTGCGGTTCATATCGGATTTCGGGACCGGTGCCGGCCAGCGGCACGGCAGTTTCCGCCGTCACATGTTGCGACGGTTCAGTTCTGTTTCCGCCCGACGATTCACGCGTTGGGACCGCTCTTTGCTCCAGCTGTATTTCAGGGCCTTCGGCGCGGACCGTGGCCGCTACTGGAGCGGGCGCCTCTGGCTCAATCACACGCTGAATGGTGCCGCTGAATGCGTTGAAGTTCGCCGTGCGACCTGACGGCCGAGGGGTTGCAGGTTCACGAACGGCTCCTGCAGAGGGTGCCAGTGCCGGACGCGAGTCCTGGGGCTCGTTTTCGGGTGTAACTGGGATCAACTCGCCCGTGGACAACTCTGGTGCGGCGTGCACATGAACAGGGGCGGGGGTGTCTCCCGCAGCGTTGGCCGATTGCGTGCGGTCCTCCCTGGCTGCCCGCAGTTCACGAGGAGCTGACTCTCTTTCCGTCTGTCCCGTCATCGGCACATGCGGCCTTTCCGCCGGCGCGGCAGTCAGGCGGGCGCTACTTTCGGGCGCTTGCACAGGCACGGATACTTCCGCGGGCAGCGATGGTGCCACCGATGGTGGCAGCGATCCCGCCGGCGGAATTACCACTGCTGAACCGCTCACCGGGACGTCAACGTTGACGCCCGCCGCAGCAGCAGGGCTCGACACCTCCGTCTGTTCGGAAGCCGGCACTCCTTCATCAGAAATCTCGCGGCTGACCGCCGGCGCGCACGGTTTGAGTGCTTCGGCTTCACTCGGCGCCTGGGGCAACGTAAGAGGAGGCATCTCCGGAGCAGGCACATGCGCGGTCGCCGCAGTCGTCATCCAGCTTGTTGCGTTGAACCTGGTGAAGGATGCTCCGGGCTTGCTTCTCATCCAATCCGGTGCGTTGCTGGATCTCGGTTCGGGCAGACACTCTGAGGCATTTATCTCGCATGCCGCGGCGCCGTTTGCCTGGACGTCTGCACCTTCCTCTTCGACGGCGGCGGGTGATTCCTGAACATCGATGGCTGCCAGAAGATCAGTGAACATCTTCACGGCCTCAGGGCTTGCAGGCGGAGCCGCCGGAGACACCACGGAAACAGCGTCGGGCATCACGCCTGGCGCTCCAAATCCAAACTCGGCTGTCTGCACGACCGCTGCTATTGCATGTGCCCGACCAATCCGCGAAATGCGTGAAATTGGCCGTGATTGTTCTCGTGCGTGTCAGGATGTTGTCGCGACGGCGGCCAGCACTGGCTGAATCGTGACGCCTAAGGGTCTGCAATGTCTAAACGGCCTTGTGTTTCAGTGTTGGCTGCCGAGATGCAAGAGAGCGTGGCATATGGATGCATTGTCTGTTGCCGCGGCAGGTGGACTGCGTGCGCGCGGAGAAGCTCTTGACATGCTGGCGAACAACATCGCCAACGCTGCTACCGCTGGATTCAAGAGGGATGGCGAGTTCTACGGGCTGTTCCAGGAAGCTGAATCCGCGAATTCGGGCGATTCCACCTCCGTTCTGCCCGTAATCGAGAAGCCGTGGATCGACCACGCTCAGGGCACGCTGAACGAAACCGGCAGCGTTACGGACCTTGCACTGTCCGGATCCGGCTACTTCGCGCTGAACACACCGACCGGAACCCTGTATACACGCAACGGCAACTTCCGTATGGCGGCCAGCGGCACCATCACAACACAGGATGGGCATGCGCTCCGTCTGGTTGGCGGAGCCAGTCTGCAAGTCCGCCCCGGGGCCTTTGAAGTTTCCGGGGATGGTACGGTACGCCAGG
>DASQEG010000917.1:0-2042 GCA_035633775.1 Bryobacteraceae bacterium | reverse complement strand
GTAGTAACTACATGACCAGCCGTCAAGGGTAGGCGTTCTTCGTGTTCAGTGATTCAGCCCCGGCGTCAGACGCAGTAAACTGAACGGGAAAGGAAGGTATGACCATGACCGCAACCCCATATCTCGCGTTCGACGGGAAGTGCGAAGAGGCATTTGCGTTCTATGCGAAGGTGCTGGGTGGAAGCATAACGGCTATGCATCGTCATGAAGGTACGCCCGCCGAAGCGCATGTCCCCGCGGAGTGGAAGCACAAAGTTATGTATGCCCGGATAGATGCCGCCGGCGCAGTCCTCGAAGGAGGAGACGCACCCATGGGCCAGTACACGAAGCCCGCGGGGTTTTGTGTAAACCTTGCTTTCACCGCAGATCAAATGGGCGATGCAGAACGTATCTACGCTGAGCTTAGCGAGGGCGGTAAGGTTCAGATGCCGCTCGGTGAGACCTTCTGGGCGAAGCGATTCGGGATGTTCATTGACCGATATAGCATCCCGTGGATGATCAATTGCGCCTGATTCGTCAACCTTCTTCCTGAACGGACTGCCCACCGCTCGCCCCGGTGACGGGCCCCATGACAAAGATGGTATTGCCGGATGGGTCGATAACATCGAAAGTACGCGCGCCCCACTCTTCGTTTTTCGGCGCTCGCAGGACAGTCACCTTCCTGCTCCACTCACGGTAATAAGCGTCCGCATCCTCCACCTGGAGTGAGACGCACGCATGCCGCCCGTGACCGTCCATTGGACTGTCAATGGTTAGCTGAATCCCTCCGCGCTCGAGACCGAGCAGGCCGGCGTGCCCATCTTCGGAAGCCTCGAACGTCACACGGAAGCCGAGGCCGTCAACGTAGAATGCTTTCGCAACTGCCAGATCGTCGGCAGGCAGGATTGGTATCGCTCGTTCCACGAGCTTAGATTACCGTCAACGACGGCCAGCGGCATCCACCGTATTCGTCGGGTCCGCACCGCTCCACGTTACGTCTGCGGTTGGCCCATAAGTGGCCGGCACGGGCCTGTCCAGCAGCCGCAGGTAGACGGTGATCTGTGTTCGGTGATGGCACGTGTGGAGCACGCGACGCCAGAACACCCACACGCGTTGCCGGTGTGCGTCAAAGAACGGGACCGGCTCGAGCCACCACGCCGATTGCTGTTCCGCCATGAACTTCAGGCGCGGTCGCGCGAGTTCCAGTGTCCGCTCGCGACAAGCGGCAACGCTGAACTGCGTTGGCAGCACTGCTGTCGCCGCGGGTTCCGGTGTTCCGAGGAACTCGCCGAAGAATCGGCGCTCGCTTAGCAGCTGATGGGTTAGGATCTCTCCTATGGTGCTCGACCTGGGGTGAGGCTTCCAGTCCAGGTCCGCCTCCTCCAGGCTGTCCCAAACCGACGCCACCTTGTTTGTTTCGCTCGCGTAGGTGTCCAGCAGGTGCTGAAACTGAGGATCAGCGGCCGTCGGAACCATCGCTTCAGGAATTCCTACGTTCTTGTAGATCACGAGATGCGACTCCTGCCTATTTGACCCGTACTGCCGTTCGACTACTTGTGACTGGCGCGCTATTAGCCTCGGCCTGACCCGCGCCAAAGCAAACTCAGATCAGTATCGGATCTCGACGGAGTTGCAGCGGACGAGCCCAGGAGCATCAAGCGTATAGCGTGCCACGTTGCCGGTGAAGTCTTCCCGGCGGATTGTCTGGGCGTGCTCACGTTCACCGTCTGCTGTCGCAAAGCGGTAGGTCACATACACAGGCCCTGTAAGCGTGTCGGCGGATGCAAGCTCAAAACGCATTGCGTTCGTGCCCGGCTGCAGCCGGGGCAGCGACATGATGCCATTCTCGAAGAGGAGATTCAAATGGATCGACTCAAGCCCGCTCGCTCGCGCCCCGTCATCTCCGGGAGGAACAGACACACGCAGCTGAAATCGATAGACGCCATGGATGCTGACGTCTTTACCGTTGAACCGCGGCCTGCCGAGAGCAACGACTTGAGACGCATCGAGTTCCTGCCACTCGGACCAGTTGGCCGGGTCCACAGCCGACGACGGTTTTGCAT
>DASQEG010000916.1:0-1520 GCA_035633775.1 Bryobacteraceae bacterium | reverse complement strand
ACCAACTCGTACCTCGAGGAGATCGAAAGCATCCTTGGCCGCCCTGTTGTGGTGAAGTCGGACGGCATGCTGCATCCGGAGAAGTTCGATCTGGCCTGGTAAGTCCTTACGTGCACGCGGCCGGCGCAAGCCGGCCGCGTGCATCTAGTGCCCTTCGGTCCTGGGCAGCGCTCCAACTGGGGTGGCCTGTACTCGTTTCCGCATCGTTTCCCTCCAGCAGGCTCCAACGACGTCAGGCAGTGTCACCATCTCGCGCTCAACACGCGCAATCAGGTCTCGAACTATGTCCGGACGTTCAGAAGATCGGTCGTACGCCTCGGCCGGATCGGTGTCGATGTGGTAAAGCTCCGGGTTGGGCAGAGGCAGGTTCTGCCGTCCGCCGGGAGGATCCTGGGTCCACGCGACGCTGTTATAGCGCGACAAATGGAGCTTCCAGGGGCCCCACCGCACGCACTGAATCTCGTATCCATCGAAAAAGAGGATCGGCTCGCGGTCGATGAAGGGAACCTTGCCCGTCAGTACCGGCCACAGATCAACGCCATTGGTAACAGGCGGCTGCGCTCCGCAGACAGCGGCGATCGTGGGCATCAGGTCCATCATGGACGCCAGAGCCGTTGACGTCTGCCCTGCTGGGATTCTGCCCGGGAAGCGCGCAATGAATGGCTCCCGCACGCCGCCTTCGTAGGTCGATCCTTTTCGTCCCTGCAGGTTCCCTGCGCTGCCCTGATACCAGGGCCCATTGTCGCTGGTGAAGATGACCAGGGTGTTCTCATCCAAGCCGTTGGTCTTGAGAGCCTCCAGCACCTGGCCTACACCCCAGTCCATCTCCGCGACGACGTCGCCATACGTACCGCAGCCCGACTTGCCCTTCCACTTCTCGGATGGAACCAGCGGAATGTGCGGCGCGGTGTGCGCCAGGAATAGAAAGAAAGGGCGATTTCTGGAGCGGGCGATGAAGTTGACGGCCTTGCGAGTGAATTGCTCGATGAGCACCCCGGGTTTGGCGGCCAACTCCTCCACGTCCGCATCGGCAATGAAAGGCAGGGGCTGCATATCATTGCTGTACGGAATACCGTAAAACTCATCGAACCCGTTGCGATTCGGAGTACAGTCCGGTTTCGTCCCAAGGTGCCATTTGCCGACGCACGCGGTACGGTAGCCGCGAGCCTTAAGCAACTTCGCGATAGTCGGCTCCGTTTCCTTCAGACCCCCGTCCGCGTCCGGCATCAGAACTCCGACGACGCCGGAGTGCACCGGGTAGCGGCCCGTCAACAGGGCCGCCCGGGATGGCGAACATACCGGACTTGCCGAGTAGAAGCGGGTAGATTTCAGACCCTGCTCTGCCATCCTGTTGAGATTGGGAGTGGGAATGGCCGATCCGAAGCAGCCCAGGTCACCGAAGCCAAGGTCGTCGGCAAGGATGACGACAACGTTAGGCATCTGGGCGCTGGACGCGCCGGGCAAGGCGAGTGCGCCTGCCAGAGTGGAAGCGAACACACGACGACTGAGTCTCTGCTGCG
>DASQEG010000915.1:0-8074 GCA_035633775.1 Bryobacteraceae bacterium | reverse complement strand
CACAGGGCCGTTCGGGGTTGGTAGTTGCCTTACCCAGATATTCCAGCTCTTTCGTCATCAGCAATCCGGCGGCAGCCTGCGGCATGTGCTGAATAATACCGACGGTGGAGGCGTGAGCACGGTGCGCGGTACCGAATGCGTCGTTCACATAGACATCGGCAAGTGCGGCGAGCTTCTTCGAGAACTCCGAGTCGTTTCCTTCCTCCTCGGGATGGAAGCGAAGATTCTCCAGCAGAAGCACCTCGCCCGGCGCCGGCCGCATGGCTTCCACTTCCGGGCCGACGCAATCGGGAGCCATGCGCACCGGGCGGCCCAGCATTTCCTGCAGTCGCGCCGCAACAGGCGCGAGACTCATCTCCGCGTTACGCTTTCCTTTCGGCCGGCCCAGATGGCTGGCCAGGATGACGCCAGCACCCTGTTCGAGCGCGTACTGGATGCTGGGCAGCGAGGCCTTGATACGTTTGTCGCTGGTGATCTCCTGCCCACCGGGCGCAAGAGGCACATTGAAATCGACACGCATGAAGACGCGCTTGCCCTTAACGTCCAGGTCGCGGATCGTGAGTTTTGCCATTTTGCTTTTCCCTTGATCGTATCATCGCGGCCCCTTCTCACGTCTCCGTTATGAGCGGGTAACAGAAGCGCATTCTGCGGTCCGTATTATTAAGGGAGTGGCCTTGACCAACACGCAGCCTGCCGTGGCGACGCGCGCGTCCAGAGGGCAAAAACTCGCACTTGGCGCCGCCATGCTGCTGTCGGTGGCATCACTTGCCTGGGTGCTGCACGATTTCGAACCTGAGAAGTTGTGGCCTGAGGTGATGGCCATGAACTGGGGGTGGGTCGCTGCGGCTGTCCTGTTTGACGTACTGGTGTACTTTCTTCAGGGATGGCGGTGGAGTCTGCTGCTTCGTCCCGTGGCGTTCATCCCGTACGCGCAGTCCATTCGGGCGATCTACGTCGGGCTGTTTGCCAATGAGGTTCTTCCGTTGCGTACCGGGGAAATCATCCGGTGCTTTCTTCAGGCCCGCTGGAGTGCCCTTCCCTTTACAGTGATCCTGTCGTCGGCGATCATCGAACGGGTGTTCGATGGCGTGTGGCTGATTGTGTGCCTTCTGGTGTCAACCCGGCTGGTAGATGTTCCCGAGATCTATATCACCATGGGCAAAGTACTCGCCGTGGTGGTCGGTGCTCTCGCCGCGCTAATCGGCGCTGCGATGTTCTTCAAGACACAAACTCACCATGCGTTTCAGCGTAATCGCTGGTTGTCCAAGTTGAACGTTCTGCTCGAGGACCTCTATCTCATCGGCCACTCGCCCTATCTCTACCTGTCGGCGGGCGCGAGCCTTCCCTACCTTCTGCTGCAGGTCCTGCCAATCTACGCCCTAGCACAGGGTTACGGAATCGACATCACCCTCTCGCAGGGGTTCGTGCTGATGGTTCTGCTCCGGCTCGTTTCGGTGGTGCCCCAGGCGCCCGGAAATCTCGGGACGTTTCAGGCCGCGGCGGTGTTCGGACTGATTATGTTCGGCGTCGACGGCAGCCTTGCGCGCAGGTTTTCGTTTGTGATGTGGGCAGTGATTACTCTGCCGCTGCTGATCGCAGGGTTCGTGGCGCTGACGATCACAGGGCTGAAGCTGAGCGAACTGCGAAAGCAGGCCGAGCAGGCTACCTGACACCTGGGAGCAGCCGGGCAGTTCGTGGCGCCGCCCGGCCGCAATCGCACCTAAGCCGAAGCTTCTCCAAACATATTGCCCTCGTCCGCCGATGGACCGTACAGCGCGGGCACAGGGATATCGAGCAAACGGAGATACACCGTCAGCTGCGCCCGGTGATGGATCATATGATTCATAATCATGCCGCGCAGCATGTCGCCCTTGGGCCCGGCAAGCACCGGCTTACCTTTCATCGTTCCCGTCCATATCGCGGCGAGCTTTGCATCGTCAGCACCAGCCATTGCCGCCGTAAGCTCGGCAGCGTTCCTGTCAAACTTGGCCAGCAGTTCTTCACGAGAGCCGGGGAGCGGCGGCGGCTGCATGCCGTCGAACTCCATGCCATCGGAGTTCAGGGTGTACGAGCCCCAGCCCGGAATGTCTGCGACATGACTGGCAAGCCAGATCAACGTTCCGCTCTTCGGGTGAGGCTTGAAGTCCAGCTTGTCATCCGGCACGCGCTCCAGCGCCTTGCGCGTATTCGAAAGTTCCATTTGGAGATCGCTGAGAGGATTCATCATCTTTTGGCGCGTTTTGTCCGCGTCCCTTTCTTTGCCTGAGCTCTCCGGCCGGCCTCAATGGCCCCGCCACACCACTGCCGCATCTGATCCGGGTCCTCGAAGATCTCCGGAGGCGCCTCGTAGTATGACATGACGTCGTCCCTGTCTGGGAACGGTTTGAACGGTTTCAGACGGCGCTCCTCGAAGGCACCTCGGTTCAGGTCGTCCGCCTTGAGGAACAGCGCACTGTCGGCCACCAGCGCGAAGACAACTGCATCGCAATACAGGCAGTAGCCGCCGAACATGGCCCGGGCATGCATCTGCCCCAGAGGTGCGAACTGCTCGAGGAGGAAATCGACGAATGGATCGCGGGGCGGAGGCATACAATTGATCGTGCCATGGTATGGACAGGAGCGGATGGCTCCGCGCCCGGTGTTCGGGTCAGTGAAATGAGGCAATGCCGAGGCTGACGGCTGTCGCTCGCCCGCTGCCCGCCGGGCCAGCTGCAGAGGAGCGGGCGCCATTCTGGTGGCTGCGCTGGGTGCCGGCAGCCGTTCTCACGTTCGCGCTGCTGTACCTTGCCTACATCGTCGGACGGGTCGCGATTGTGCCGGTGCTTTCGTCGTTCGCGATAGCGTACGTGATGAACCCCATCGTGGTGGGCTTTGAGAAGCGTGGCATCACCCGCTGGCTGGCCGCAATCGCCGCGATGATGGTGGTCGGAATCTGCATTGCGCTGTTTCTATGGTTCGTTGTTCCTGACCTGTGGCAGGAAGCGGCCAAGGCCGGCGAGGCCATCATGGCGAACCTCAACCCTGCCAAGGCGCGGCAAGCCCGGGCTGAGCTCCGTGAGTTCTCACCGTTGCTGGATCGGATGGTTGGCTACAGGCTGGAACAGTTCCTGCGCAGTCCCGAGTCGTTGACCCAGGCTTCGCAGTCCTGGGCGGCTGGCAGTCTGACGGGATTTTTGGCAACTGCTGCCGGAGCGCTGGATCTTCTCATCATTCCGTTCTTTGTCTACTACATCCTTGTCGACTTCCAGCGCTGGCGAGTGTCATTTGACGAGTTGATCCCGCCGCGGTTCGGCGACGCTTTCAGCCGGCTCTTCGATGAGGTCGGCCGCATCCTGCAGTCCTACGTGCTGGGCCAGCTGCTGATCGCGATCATCATGGCAGGACTCTATGCAGGGGGGTTTGCACTGCTACGTGTCCCGGCGTGGGCGGGCCTGGCGGCGCTGTCCGGATTTCTGAATGTCGTGCCGTATGTGGGCACGGGACTCGGTGTGGTTCTTGCGTCCGGCTTCACCTTCGCTGCGGGCGGCGATCTGTGGCGGGTGGCGGGCGTAATAGGCGTGTTCATTGTCGTTCAAATGGTGGAAGGCTACATTCTCACGCCACGAATCCTGGGCGGCAGGCTCTCGCTCCATCCGATGGCGGTCTTCCTCGGCCTGTTGATCGGTGGTCGTTTGTTCGGCTTCCTCGGCGTGCTGCTGGCCGTTCCGGTAAGCGCGGTGGCTCAGGTATTTTTTAAGTTTCTGCGCGAGATCTATCGCGCGTCGGAGTTCTACCGTGCGGGCGAGATCGGACCGGAGCCTGCGCCCGCGCTGGTGGAGGAGGTGATTGCCAAAGCCGCCGATACGGTGCTCGCCGAACAAGGTGAGAAACAGAAGGGCAATGAGGTGCTGCTGACACCACCGGCTGCCGAGGACGATCCCGCAGCATTGCGTGCTCGCTGATGCGGGTAGCTTTGGACGGTGCACCACTCGACATGAGCACGGGCGGATTGCGCCGCTATACCGAGTCGCTCAGCCGTGCGCTGCGGAACTGTTTTCCCGATGACGTGTTCGAAACGCTCGTGCCACGTGGATCGCTTTGGTGGAGTGTGCGTTTGCCGTGGCGACTGCGATCAGTTGACGTGTTCCACGGCACGAACTTCGAGGTGCCTTACTTGCCGGTGAGTCCTGCCGTCATGACGGTGCACGACGTCTCTCCATGGAAATACCCGGAGTTGCAGTCAGGCGCAGCGCGCGTGCGAAGGCGCTGCCCTGCCCTGATACGCCTCGGGCTGGCAACGATGCTGATCGTGCCCACGCGCGCGGTAGCCGCCGAGGTTTCGGACATGTTTGGTGTCTCGCCAGCACGGCTTCAAGTCGTGCCGGAGGGCAGCAGCCTCAGGCGGGTGGAATGTGCGCCGTCAGAACCCTACTTCCTGTTCGCCGGGACGATCGAGCCCCGGAAAAATGTCCCACTGCTCATTGAAGCGTGGCGGCCGCTGAAAACCCGGGCGCAACTCGTCGTTGCAGGAAGGCGCCGGTCCGACGGCCCCGTCGTACCGCCGGAACCGGGGCTGCACCTGGCAGGTGAGGTTTCGGACTCACGGCTCGCCGAACTGATGTCTTGTGCCACCGCCCTTGTGTACCCTTCAGAATACGAAGGGTTCGGACTTCCGGTTGTGGAAGGCATGAGCTGCGGTACGCCTGTGATCGCCAGTCGTGATGCGGCACTGATGGAGGTTTCGGCAGGAGCAGCGCTGCATGTGGAACCTCGGGAGCTTCGCAGCGCCATGACGGTGCTGCTGGACAATGCTGAGCTGCGGTCCTCATTGCAGGAAGCGGGTCTCCGTCGGGCAGCGGAGCTTACGTGGGATCGCGCAGCACAGCGTACACGGGAGGTATATGTCGAGGCGATCGACCGCCATCGTTCTTTCGCCTGAAGTACCTTACCCGGCGGCCGGCGGCGGTGCCCTCCGGACGGCGTGCATCCTCGAGTACCTGAAGCTCCGGTACGAGACAACGGTGATCGTCTTTCGCCAGCCGGAGCAGCCTGATCCGCGACTTTTCTTTCCGCCGGAGTTCGAAGTTCACGTCATTGACCTGCCCTACCACTCAAAGGCGCCTGTGATGCGTGCCGCGCGCAATCTCCGCCGTGCCTGTCTCGCACGCCCTCCGCTCGTCGATCGCTTCGCGGGCTTCGAGGACCAGGTGAAGACAGCGCTGCGCGAGAGGTCGTTCGACGCAGGGGTCATCGAACATTTCTGGTGCGCCGGGTACGCGCAAATCTTAAGACCGGCGTGCCGGCTCCTTGCCCTGGACCTTCATAACATCGAAAGCATTCTGCTGCGGCGGCAGGCAGTTGCTGAACGCGGGGTGTCAGCTCTGCTGCTGAACCGTTTCAGTAGCTGCTGTGCGCGCATGGAACGCGCCGTGTTGCCGCGCTTCGATGCCCTGCTGGTCACGTCACAGGCGGACGCCGCGCACTTGGCTGCCGGGGCTGCCGTGGTACCCAACGCCATCCCGCTCATACCCCAGCCTGAACGAGTGAAACATAACGTCATAGCGATGTCGGGCAACTTCGATTACCAGCCGAACCAGGCCGGTGTCCGGTGGTTCGCCGCGGAGATATGGCCGCGCCTTCGTGAAACATTCCCCGAGCTGAGATGGCGGCTCATCGGCCGAGGAGAGAACGCCGTAATGCGTGCCCTTCACAGCGATCCCCGGATCGAGGCCACGGGCCCGCTGAACGATCCTGTGGCCGAACTCGCCCGATGCCGGATATCCGTTGTTCCTTTGTTGTCCGGCAGCGGCACGCGAATCAAGATCATCGAGGCATGGGCTGCCGGCCTGCCCGTAGTCTCGACCACGCTGGGTGCCGAAGGCATGCCAGGCCAACCAGGCGTCCACTGGTTAAGTGCCGACACTCCGGAAACATTCGCGTGTGCCGTCGAGCAGGTGCTTGCCGACCCTGCTCTGGCTGCACGTCTGGGGCATGCTGGCCGTCAGCTTTATGAAGATCACCTCACCTGGGGGGCGGCGCATCAGGCATTGCAGGCAGCGGGGCTATAGGTGGTCCTCTATACTGGTATCCGTTGCATGCGTTACTCCGTAGACGCACACGCGATCGGACAACACTTGACGGGGAACGAAGTGTACGTTCGCAACCTGCTGCGTGGCTTCGCAGCTTTGAACACGTCCTCGGAGTTCATCGCTTACCTTTCCCGAGGCATCCCCGATCCGTCTGCCGACGTCCCGGCTCACTTCCAGCGCCGTTACGTCTCATCGAATTCGTTCGTGCGACTCGGACTCGATCTGTCACGACGGATCCGGCAGGATCGGCCGGACCTGCTTCACGTGCAGTACACGGCACCGCTTGCTTGTCCTGTCCCGGTAATCGTCAGTGTTCATGACATCAGCTTCCTCGAACACCCCGAGTACTTTCCGCGCTTGCGGGCTATGCAACTGAGACTCACGGTAAAGCGGACGATTGCAAACGCAGTCCGCGTGCTTACGCCGAGCGAGTTCTCCCGTAACGCCATCCTGCGCGCATACGGTGCAGCACCCGAACGCGTCGAGGTTGTGCCGATCGCGGTGTCGCCGCTGTTTCGTCCGCTGCCGCGAGCGACTGCACAATCACGCATTGCGCAGCGGTTCAGTCTCAGTGAACCCTTCATCCTGACCGTGGGGGACCTGCAGCCACGCAAGAATCACAAAGGTCTGATCGATGCATTCTCGGCTCTGGTCCGGGAATATCCGCAGTTGCCGCACCGGCTGGTCATTGTCGGCAAGGATACGTGGTTCTCCGGTGAGGTTCGCGCGGCCGCGAAGGCCAGTTGCGCTGCCGACCGGATCGTGTTCACCGGCTGGGCAAGCGATGACGATCTGCTGCAGTTCTACAACGCGTGCGATGTTATGGTGTTTCCCTCGTTCTATGAAGGCTTCGGGTTGCCGATTCTGGAGGCCATGGCGTGCGGCCGGGCCGTCGCCTGCTCCCACACCTCGGCCATGCCCGAGGTGGCCGATTCAGCCGGCCTGCAGTTCGACCCGCTGAGTTCCGCTGAGATGGTCCGCGCGATGCGTGATGTGCTGTTGGACGGAGACTTGCGAGCAAGGTTGGAACGATTGGGTCACGCGCGGGCGTCCCTGTTTACGTGGGAACGAACAGCACAGCGGACTCTGGAGATATACGAAGAGGTTGCCGGCCAGCGCTCGCCGAAGCCCCAGAGTATTCCGGCGGCCCACTCATGAACGCCATTGCTTGCTTCCTTTGTTGCGCGCTGATGCTCGTCGGAGAAGAGGCCGTTAAGAAGACCCGATCCGAGACGCTGCATTTCAACGTGAACTGGCCCAGCGGCCTGAGCCTCGGTGAAGGGGAGATGGTATCTTCGTTCGACGGCACCAACTGGGCGCTTTCCATGAACGTGGAAGCCTCGATTCCCGCCTATAAGGTCGCCGAATCAGCGAAGGCAAAGGCTTCAGCCGATCTGTGCTCAACAGAATTGACCAGAACAGCGAAAAGGGGCCAGCGAAGCGCCGATGAGACGACAACCTTCGATGCCTCCGCGCTCACAGCCACACGAGAGTCCCGTAACGGCGGGAAGAGTGAGATCCGGATCGGCGCGTGCGCGCGGGATGCACTCACATTCATCCAGCATCTGCGCCGGGAACTCGCTGCCGGAAGGCTGCCGCAGCCGCAGGTGGTGTACTTCGGCGCGGGTTATCGAACGCGGGTACAATACTCCGGCACTGTTCAGTTCGCCGGCACTGAAGCAGACAAGCTGACCGCATTCGTGAAAGGGCCTGCTTCCGACTTTGCAGTCGAGCTCTACTTTGCTCGCGATGCCGTGAGGACGCCACTGCAGGCAGTGATCCCCGTCACCATCGGCAAGTTCACCGTGGAGTTTTCCCGTTAGATGCGGATTGCTTTCTTTTCGCCGATGCCGCCCACCCGGAGCGGCATCGCCGATTATTCGGAAGCGCTGCTGCAGTCCCTGCAGAGACTCGCCGGTGTTCAGGTCTTCACAGAATTCAGCGAAGACTTTGTGCCGGAAACGTTCGAAGGCATTCTGTACCAGATTGGCTACAACGGTTATCAC
>DASQEG010000914.1:0-3950 GCA_035633775.1 Bryobacteraceae bacterium | reverse complement strand
GCAAGGCATGGGATGAGCGTAACATTTCAGAGCAGCCACCGAAGTTCCGTCTCGTTTGTGCCAACCCCGTCATGTCGCTCGAGCGGCGACTGACCAGCACGCCGCTGTGAAACGGACTTCCTGCCCGTGTACATACGGATCGAAAGCTGTGCGCACTGTTTCGATCACTCGCGCGCGCGTTTCGTCGTTCGCTTCATGGAGCACTCTGCCTACAGGACCGAGCCGGGTCAGGTAGGGTACCAACTCGTTCTCCGGCATGGTGCAGTCGATATCGACGGGCCGGATGTCGACCTCCGTCCAACCGCCCTCCTGCAGGATCCACAGGACACGGCGGCTGTCCGCGAACGCGAACTGCCCGGGGGCATTGGGCCGGCGGACGGGAAGGTTCGGCAGGAGGGGTGCAGCGGCGCGCTCGGCTGTCGTCATGAAAGGATTCTCGACAGCACTCCGCCATGCGACGAATCGTAACTCGGCGCGTTCGCTCACCGCATGCCGCAGATTCGCGAACGCCCGAGCAGAGTCCTCAAAAAACATTACACCGAAGCGCGAGATGATCATGTCGAAGCTCTCAGGCTTGAATGCGTGCACCGCTGCGTTCGCACAGACGAATTCCGCGGGCGAGCTTTCCTGCTCGGCTCGAGCTCGCGCCGCGGCGATCATCGGTTCCGAGATGTCCACGCCGGTGCACCGCCCCGCGGGTCCGAGTATACGAGCCACGGCCAGCGTCGTGCTACCTGGCCCGCACCCGACGTCTAGGACACGAGTTGCGCCTGCCGCCGAAACCGCATGTACGAGCAGGTCTTCAAAAGGTTTGAACATGTGATCGAGTAACTCCCGAGCCTCAACCCAGGTCCGCCCGCCGAGGCCGTTCCAAAGCCTTGCCTGCTCATCATCCGTCTGGTGGGTAACATGCATAATCGTCTCCTCCTTCCGCTTCAACGAAGTGGAAGTTGTAGTATGCAAGTTCAAGTCGACTTGAGGTCAAGTGAAAAATGTGGACATAGCAGAAGTTGCGCGGCGCTCTGGAGTTCCTGCCTCAACGCTGCGATTCTATGAGGAGAAGAGACTGATCGTCTCTGTTGGCAGGCGAGGTTTGCGGCGCGTGTTTAATGCCGGCGTGCTGGAGCGGCTGGCGCTGGTCGCGCTTGGGCGTGCCGCGGGTTTTTCGCTGGACGAGATCGCAGCCATGTTCAGGCCGGAAGGGGGGCCGCTGATCAGGCGAGAGCTCCTGACGGCCAAAGCAGACGCGTTGGACAAGACCATCGCGGAACTAAGTGCGATGCGTGACGGTCTGCGGCACGCGGCCGCCTGTCCCGCCCCCAGCCATATGGAATGTCCCAAGTTCCGCCGCCTCCTGCGGGCCGCCATGTCTGGAGCTATTGGTACGCGAACCAAAGCTGAGTCCCAGATGAAGCGTGCGAGCGATAAGGAGTGATCTCCAAGAACGTCGGCATTCGCCCCGATAGGAATTCGAGTTTTCTATTCGAGCCACAACCGTTGCAGGAACAAGTGCTAATTTTTTAGCGTCTACCGATCCATGCTTCGGATGCTCGCGTTCGCATCAGTGGTGCTGATTGTTCCTGTTGGGGCACAGCACGCCGCGCCACTAGCGCCTCCGACTGCCGAATGGCAGGAACAGATAAGGGATGCACGTGCCGCCCTCACCCGGAAAGACGCGGAGGCTGCGCGAGCGATGTTCGAAGCCGTGCGAAGATCAGCGCTTCAGCGACGTGAGGACGAAGCCGGTCTGGCCGCAGTACAGATGCTCGCTCTGATGTCTCGCTCAGCAGGCGACTGGCCGAAGACTGAAGACTGGCTCGCTGAGGCGCTCGACTACGTTGGTCGTCTCAAGGGACCCAAAAGCGTCGAAGCTGTGGCGGTGATGACGGATATCGGCGGAGTCCGGCGTGCTCGTGAGAACTTCGACGGCGCTGCTGCAATTTTTGAGCATGCGCTTGGCTTGTGTTTGGCCTTTGGCGAACCGGAGCTTCCGCGCACAGCACAGATCGCAACCACGCTCGGCCTGGTGCACCTCGAGCGCAAGGACAAGCAACAGGCAGCACCGTTTCTCAGGCTAGCCTTGGATACCTGGGATAAAACGCTGCGCGAGGATCCAGAACTGCTGCCCACGCTCGACGCTCTCGCTGCACTCGAGCGGGAACAGAGCAACTACGATCAGGCGGCCCCGTTGTACGAACGTTCCCTGCGCATACGCGAGATCGCGTTCGGGCCAGATTCGGCCGAGCTCATCGTGGCACTCGACAATTTGTCGTACACCTACTTCGGATTGCTGCGGTTCGCCGATGCAGAGCCGCTGTACAAACGGCTGCTTGATCTCTGGATTGCGACGGGCGGGCCAGATCACCCTATGCTGGCGCTGACCCTCGATAAGGTTGCGGAGTTCTACGCAGCCCAGAAACGTTTCGCTGAGGCTGACACGATGGCCTTGCGGGCCGCCACGATTCGAGCAAAGAGCTTCACCGAGTCGCTGCGGCTGCGTGCCAGACTCGCATCGGAGCTGAATCGACCGGATGATGCGATCGCTCTAGTGGACAAGGCGCTCCAGGTAATCGACATCGCGGGACTGCCCAAACCGGAGCAGAAGATGCTTCCCGCGCCCAAAGACGCGAAGCAGCTACCACCGTCCAGACCGCGCAACGCCAAACCGAAATCGAGTGCGCGGTAGCTCCACACGCCGCCTTTGGTTGGATAGTGTGTTCGCATGCGGCACGACCTTCGACACGCGATCCGTACTTTGCTGAAAGCGCCGGCAATAGCCGTCGGTATCGTCCTGACAGTCGGCGTCGGCAGTGGAGCGATCACCGCAGTCTACTCCGTCTTCGAGTGTTCTTCTTCGCCCGATCAGCGTTCCGGATCCCGGGCAATTGCGTGTTGCTGAAATCGCCGGGAACTCAGAAGGGTCCGCATTTTCCGAACCTCTATATAACCGGATGAGGGAAGCCGCTCCGCCGGGCGTGCACGTCGCAGCCCTGACGCGTCCGCGCACAGGCCAAGTGGTCCTTCGAGACGCGGGTGCGGAACCCGCGACGTATCAGCTCGTTCCGGCAACTTCTTCGAGACGCTCCGATTGCAGCCGTGGGCTGGCCGATTCTTCGGACGGCGTGAGGCCGCAAGTGGTGATGCGGCTCTGGCTGTGGTCAGCTACGCCTTCGCGAGCCGGCGATGGCCAGCGGACGCCTCCGCTGCGCTCGGCAAAACCATTTTGCTGAATCAGCATCCCTTCACGATCGTTGGCGTCACGGAGCCTGGGTTTACCGGGACGCATCCGGGAAGGGCTACTGAGATTTGGGCACCGATAGCAATGCAGTCTCCGATGAAGTACCGGGAGGATGTCAGCTCCTTCGGATCTTCCGATACCGACTTCGGTCAGGATGCGGTCGGCCGGCGGCTCGGGTACAGTTTCACGAACCCAGCGCAGTTCGAGATCGTAGGCGTGATCCGCGATGTGTGCCAGTCAACAACCTTCGCGAGCGTGCGCCACGCCTGGTGCTCCACCCGGTGGGCGCTGAACCGGTGCAACTGCGTGATATCGATGTGCGGGTGGTGGGCGATCCCGCTGCAATCGCCCAGGTTGCCCGCCGCGTGCTTAAAGAATCAGAACCGCGGTTGCCGGTTACCTCCATCAGAACCGTCAGCCAACAGGTAGCCTCAACGATTGCACCGGAGCGTGCACTCGCTTTGCTCAGCAGTGCGTTCGGAATCATTGCTGCCTTCTGGCAGGCTTGGGCCTGTTTAGCCTTCTGTCCTACGGCGTCGCACCGCGCGTGCCTGAGATCGGTTTGCGCATGGCGCTTAGAGCTACTCCGGGCACCGTGCAGTGGCTGTTCATTCGCCAAGCCGTCACTTTAACAGCGTTCGGTGTAAGCACCGGCACGCTTTATCGTTGCTGGCCGGCGCACAAATCGAGCACACGTTGTTCGGGGTTGCAG
>DASQEG010000913.1:0-7419 GCA_035633775.1 Bryobacteraceae bacterium | reverse complement strand
TCGTCGGTGTGTTGCCTTAGAGCGGCAACCAGTGTTTTCGAAGCTTCGAGCGATTGAAGACTCGCACCAGCCTCCTTGCCGCTAAACGTGAGAACGTCGGCCCAGGGGTTTGTGAGGCTATTGAAACTACCGCTCGTAATCGATATATTTAGCTGTAGAGCTGTAGAGTCCAGCATACGGACGAGTCGCAGGAGGGCAGCGCATACTGCGACACGGAAGATGTACGGGGCATCTAATTCGCAGAGGACGTTCGAAATGGCCTTTTGGAAGTTCAAAGTGAAATCCGACACGGTGAACGTCGATTCGACCGGTCGCGCGAGCGTCAATCTCGATCTGCTGTTTAAGAAGGATCACGTGGTGAAAACTCTGGCTCGAATGCGCAAACACGCAGGTTCAGGAGACAAGATCGCCACGGAAACAACTCACGGGCAAGTTCTCACTCATCATTAAGATCATTTGCCTTGGAATCTCCTGATTCTGCCGCTTCTGGCAGGATTCATCTTCATCCACGAGTGTCACTTTTTCTCATTCCGATCCCACCGGCTGGAGTCTGAACGCCTGCTTCTGCGCTCTGCTGTTGCTGGCGTCGTTTTCGCGATTTTGGGTCGGGTTTCAGTACTGATTGCGCTTCAGACGCCTTTAGGCGTGTGGTTGAGAAGCCTCTTGCATGAGAGCGCACCTTTCCCTTACCTCGGCACCGCGTTAGCGTCCCTACTGATCGGGTACGGCTCTGCACATTTCATAAACGGCATCGCACGTCTGTTGGGCGGTCGAGCTTGGTTCCGACTGTACCTCGCAGCGCAGACCGACAACGGTCTGCTCAAGCTCTTGCACCAGTGCATGAACGACGAGTCACAGATCTTCGTTTCACTGGTTAATCGAAAGGTGTACGTCGGCTGGGTTGCTGACGCTCCCCGTACACCCCACGATTCCTACTTCATGTTGGCCTTGACTCTGAGCGGCCATCGTGATGAACGAACGCTGGAGTTCCGTGAGACGGAGAACTACACGAAAAGGATGCCAGCAGCCCCGACGGGAAAGGATGCGTTTCTAATGTTGATCGACCTGAGACACGTTGCTACTGCATATCCTTTTGATCGCGATCGATACGAGCGCGAGTTCGCGTTGAAGACCAAGGCCACGTCGATCTACGTTCCGTAGTAACTATGAAGGTCTTCCGTTCTAAGTAGATGAACACCGCGCCGTTGCTGAAGCTGCAGACTGGCGGTGCCGTCGGTTCGGTTAATCTCCGCACAACGGCGCAAGCGCGTTCAACGACGCCGTCCCGAGGAACGTAACGGCTCGATCAGTGGCCTTCAGCTTCCAGGAATCGCTCCACCTCAATCGCCGCCATGCAGCCCGCACCTGACGCCGTGATCGCCTGACGGTACACGCGATCCTGCACGTCGCCTGCGTGGAAAACACCGGGGACATTCGTCCGCGAACCACCGTGGCTCACGATGTAGCCGTCCTCGTCGAGATCCAGCTTGCCGACGAAGGGCTTCGTGTTCGGAACGTGGCCGATTGCCACGAAGAACCCGTCGACCTCGCGGTCGTAAGCTTCTCCGGTCGAAAGATTGCGCAGGCGCACGCCCGTGACATGCCCCTTCTCGACGTCGTACACATCGTCAACCACCGTGTTCGTGATCATGTCGATCTTCGGGTTCTGACGAGTACGTTCGATCATGATCTTCGATGCACGGAATGCTTCACGGCGATGAACCAGCGCAACCTCCCGCCCGAAGCGGGTTAGGAAGTTGGCTTCCTCCATCGCCGAATCGCCCCCGCCGATGACCATGATCTTCTTGTCTCGATAGAAGAAGCCGTCGCAGGTCGCGCACGAGCTGACACCATGCCCGATAAGCTTCTGCTCGTTCGGCAGATTCAGCCAGCGTGCCGATGCGCCGGTTGCAACGACGAGGGTCAGCGTTTCGTGCCACTCACCATCGATGTTGAGCCGAAAAGGGCGCTTTGAGAGATCAACCTCGGACACCGAACCGTGCAAGAACTCGGCGCCGAAATGCTCTGCCTGCTTCTTCATGTTCTCGACCAGGTCAGGGCCGTTCACACCTTCGGGAAAGCCAGGAAAGTTCTCGACGAGGCTGGTAATCGACAGCTGCCCCCCGGGCTCGTGGCCCGCCACCACCAGCGGCTTCAAATTGGCTCGTGCGGTGTAAATCGCAGCAGTATTGCCGGCACACCCGGAGCCGATAATCACAACATTTCGCATGTCGGGTAAAAACTCAGGTTAGCACCCCGAGCACTCCGGACAAGGCAGTCTGTTATAACAGTGACGGTATGAAGCGTTTAGCGTTTGTCCTTTCGCTGCCGTTCCTCGTGTTGGCCGCGTCGCCTGAAGACGAGGTGAAGTCCGCCGAGCGTGAATGGGCCTCCGCCGTCGTAAAGAAAGACACTGCCGCCCTCGGGCGGGTACTGGCCGACGATCTGGCCTATACGCACTCTGATGGGCGCCTTGACACGAAGGCGGCCTACATTGAGTCACTCACGACCGGGCGGCAAAGTTACGACGCTGCGGAGCACCAGGCAATCGACGTTCGTTCGCTTGGTAGCGACATTGCTGTCGTGCGGGCGAAGCTGCGCATGGTCGCCACCTCAGGAGGAAAGCCTGCAACGCCTGGCAACTTCAGCGTTCTGCGCGTTTACAGGAAGAAGGGCGGACAGTGGCAGATGGTCGCCCACCAGTCTGCGCGACTGGCTCAATGACCATTCGGCTGGCTTGTGTGCTGTTGCTGGGCGCGCAACTCGTGCCCGCGGCATGGACCCTTTATACCTGCATGGCTACTTCGAAAGGCTATGTAGTGGGCGCTAAACTGCCACCCAGCGGAATCTTTCGACGTGAGCCCGATGGGAAATGGACTCACGCCGGTTACAACCACCCGTTTACTTTCGGCCTTGCGCAGGGAAGCGGGCAGATGTACCTTGCCGCCGGGAATGGGCTGATCGGGATGCGCAACCGCGCAACTGAGTGGAAGATTCTCACAGGCTCGGACGTGACCGAGCTGCGGGATGTATCAACCGGCCCTGATGGCTCGATCTGGTTTGCGCACACCGCCGGCCTGCGGGTCAGCCGTGACGGCGGCTCGACGTGGTTGGAGTTGTCCGGCGCATTACCGCGCCGCTACTCGGAAGCGATTCGCGTGAGTCGCAAGGACGCTTCGGTCGCAATTACGGGCGGCGAGAACGGCTTGTACAGGACCACCGATGGAGGTGGTACCTGGCAGCTTGCTGGCGCCGACGGCTGGCAGATTATGGCGATCGAGCAGAGCCCTCACGATCCCTGCTACTGGGCGGCAGCAACACAGGGCGGTGGGCTCTTTGCTTCGACGGACTGTGGCCGCAGCTTTGAGAACGTGGGACGCATCGGTGTGGGTCGCGTGCTGCACAGCATCGCGTTTCATCCTTCCGATCCGAAACGCATCGCTATCGCTGGCTGGGGCTTCGGCATTGCTGTCAGTGAGGACTTGGGCCGCAATTGGACTTTTCGAAACAGCGGCCTCCCTTCCGCTGACGTCTGGAGCGTGGCGTACGAGCCGGGCAGCAAGGATCGTCTATTCGCCAGTGTTCACGAAGAAGCGGTGTTTCGCTCCGAAGACGGCGGGCGAAGATGGGTCCGCGACGGCCTTGAAGGTTCATACGTGACAAGAATGCTGTTCGTTCAGGAGCCCGCCCGGTGACGCGGGCATTAGGGTTACTGCTGGCAGCTTCCCTGGTCTCGAGTGCGGCAGCGACGTTCGAACAGCGGAAGACTGCCGTCATTCGCTGGCATGCAAATCCGACTGAACCGCAGAATGCAGGATATGGGGCCATTGCTGCGAAGCTCGCTCTCCGGCAGGACCCGGCGTGGTGTTCACAGCGGCTGCTCGAGTTATTGAACGCGGGGCCGAGCGGGGACATGTTCTGGATGTTCCCGGTCACGGCAATTGCATATGTCGACAAAGGTCAACTCTCCGCAGAAGCGCGGAGTGCGTTAAAGAGGGCATGGAAGACCTACATGCCGTACCGCGGCGACACCGAAAACCACCTGCTCCTGTACTACTCCAGCCTGTACCTGATGTCGCAGCTCTGGCCCGACGCGGACTGGTACACCGGCAAGACCTCCGCTGACAACATGCGCGAAGCCGCAGCCTGGATCGAATCGTGGGTGAAGCTGACCACCACGCGCGGCCAGGGTGAGTACGACTCGACGCACTACATGGGCGTGTACCTTCTGCCCATGTCCTACCTTTCGGCCTGGTCTGATGATCCGAAGATGAGACAGCGCGCCCGCATGATGCTGGACTACCTGATTGCGGATTACGCGGTTGAGAATTTGCAGGGCATCTACGTCGGGGCGCATGCGCGTACGGATGACAAGCAGGTGCTCGAGAAGTGGAGCGGAGTTTCGGGCGACTTCGGTTATGTTCTGTTTGGGCTCGGGCCGAAGGTCGAGTCAGCAAACCACTACGTCCTTTACTACCTGCTGGCCAGCGGCTACGAACCCGCGGAGATTCTGCAGCGAATCGCGACGGATCGCTCCAAGCCGTATACGCACTACGAGCGCAAGCGTACGCGAAACCGCTGGCGTTTCAACGAAGCCTTGCATGGGCCCGTCTATAAAACGACCTACATGCGTCGGGAGTATGCAGTCAGCTCCGACCAGGGAGGTGTGCTGCAGCCCATTCAGCAGCACTCGTGGGACATAACGTGGTCCGTCCCGGATCCCCGGGGCGTGCACAACACGCTGTTCACACTGAACCCTCATTCGTCGCTGCACGAACTGCAGACATACTTCGTCTTCGGCCCGGACTTCGGAGTCGAAGCGGTGGTTCGTTCGAAGAAGACTTACGATTCACCTGACAAGCTGCTCGGCGGGTCGCCATACGAGAAGATCCTGCAGGATCAGGACGCCGTGATCGTGCTGTACAACGTCCCTGCGGAGACTCGGTTTCCGCACGTGAATGGCTTTTTCTCGAAGGATCTTGTCCAGGTGGCCGAGGACCCATCCGGCTGGATCTTCGCGCGTGGCGGCGACGCCTGGATCGCGGTGCGTACATTGCAGCCTTACGTGTGGAAGCCGATGGAAGGTGGCGGCCGCCGGCTGCTCAGCCTGCACCGGCAGAACGGAACAGTGCTGCAGGCGGCCGCCGCATCGGAATACGCCACGCTCGATGCGTTCCGCAGCGCAATCCTCGCTCTTCCGCTCGAATACCGTGCAGAGCCGACGCCAGGGGTTCGCTTTCGATCACTGCGTGGGGCGTCGATGGAGTTTACGTGGGGTGAACCGCCGAAGCTGAACGGAAAGCTGGTGGACTACTCCCGGTGGCCGCTTTTTGGCGGTCCCTTCCTCGAAGCAGAGGTTGACTCCGAGCGCCTCTCAATCCGCCACGGGTCCAAACGCCGACTGCTCGACTTTCGAAACCTCAGCGTCAAAGACGATTAAAGACGCACCCTCGTCTGGTAAGGGAGTTATCGGAACGTAAGCCCAGCGCGCACACCGGTGAAGCGGACGGACGACCCTTCTGTCGGCCAGACGTGGTCGCGAAACTCCACGCGAATGCCCAGGCGTTGGCGAAACCAGTAGTTCAGGCCACCGCCGTAGAACCACATCCACCCGTCGCCGCCCACTCCGAGTTTCGATCCGCCACCGGTGAGGAACGGGTCGAACCTTCCGCCAGTGGGCAAATGAAACTCCGGTCCTGCTGAAAGCAACCCCGTGGTACGACCATATTCGTTGTCGACGGCGCTGATGACGCCGACTTCGGCACCTGCCGTCCAGCCCCGTCCGATGCGGGCTTGCCCTCCGAGGCCGGCATGCGCCATGGTGCCCTGCCAGTTCGTGTAGAGCACGCGCCCCGGAATACCGGATACCCCGGCAAAACCATATCCATAGTGCGATTGCGCAGCAGCCGAAACGACTGTCATGGTCAACAGCAGAAAGAATCGAGTCACTAACCTCATGATGCCGTAAGGGATCAGCTGGTTCGCTCGCCAAATGGTTAGCCGTGCGGACGAGCGCATTCTTCACCTGTGTGAATGGGTCGCAACAGCCGCCGCTGGGCAACAGTCTTGAAAACGGCAGATGCCGCCCGATGGCATCGAAAGTGCGTAGGTAGGTTTTAGGACGCCGGAATGCTACAACTTTCGGAAGAGAGGCGGCATCCAGGAGTTCCAATTTTCGTGCCGGAGCCGAGACGCACTCTAAGTGACTGAAAAGGAGATACCGTGTACAGTCGTCAGGTGTTACACTTTTCCGTAGAACTGGCTGCAACTCGGCGTTCTGACCTGACGTCATACGGGTGTCGGGCCTCCGGTCCGCCGGGAGAATAGCGGTAATGATTGCGCAGCGTGAGGATTTAGGACAGGAATGACGAATCAGAGCTCCATCGGTGGGTCTCCGGACCACCACCTTGATCGTCTGCTTGTCACCGAGACGGAAACGTCGTTCCTGAAGAATCTTGCGAACAATGTTCGTGAGGTCTTTCGGCCGACTCCGCTGCCTCCCCTGGAAGTCACGTCGAAGCCGGTTCCAGTTAAAGATATCTGGGGCCGTGGCGAGAACAAGGGGACAGCGGGCGTCACCTCGGTTGCCGTGCACATCGGCGTAGTGGCGCTTCTGGTCGCACTGGGCACGAACGAAACCGTGCAACAGAAAACCAAAGAAGCCGTGAGCATCTTTGCGCCAACGGATCTCGCGCCCTATGTGCCAGCCCCCCAGAAGAAGACCGCGATGGGCGGCGGCGGTGGGGGTGGCGACCGTTCGCCCACACCGCCGACGCAGGGTAAGCTGCCCCGAATCGCAAAGCGGCAGTTCACGCCTCCTTCGGCGGTGATCAACAATCCTGATCCGAAGCTGGTGATGGAACCCACCATTGTGGTGCAACCGAATGCACCACTGCCCCAGATCACTGCGAACAACTATGGTCTGCCCACCGGCGTGCCTGGACCTCCTTCCAACGGCACCGGGTCGGGCGGCGGTATCGGCAGCGGTACGGGTGGCGGAGTCGGGTCCGGCAGTGGCGTCGGTTTCGGTCCGGGTAGCGGTGCGGGAACTGGCGGGGGCGTTTACAAGATCGGTGGTGGCGTGTCCGCTCCGGTGCCGATCTTCAAGCCGGAGCCGGAATACTCTGAGGAAGCTCGCAAAGCGAAGTTTCAGGGTGCGGTTCTGCTGTCGATCGTAATTCTGCCTGACGGAACAACCAGCAACCTCCGCGTGAGTCGCGCGCTTGGTCTGGGACTGGATGAGAAGGCAATTGAGGCGGTCCGCAAGTGGCGCTTCCGTCCGAGCCTCAAAGACGGCAAGCCCGTGCCGGTGACGGCAAACGTTGAAGTAAATTTCCGGCTTCTCTAAACGGCGACCGGCATTCTCGCATCTCATGGACGGCTGGGGATCAATCCCCCAGCCGTTTTGCTTTTCTCCTG
>DASQEG010000912.1:0-5939 GCA_035633775.1 Bryobacteraceae bacterium | reverse complement strand
GGCAACTCCCAACGACGATTCGCGTGCTGGTCATCGTTGCGGCGGTCGTTTACCTCGTCGGCGTGCAGTTGCCAACGGCCCGAATCAACATCCCACGTTCACCTGATGGGCCGCATGCGACCGTCGGTCGTCGTCAGGTCGTAAATCACATACAGACTGTCGGCGGTTTAGGTCGTCGGCCCTCGTACACACTTGGGCGCTGCCGCCAATCCGACCATACGATGCTCAGTCGTGTCGAAGTGCGGTAACTGGGTCGATGCATGCGGCTCGCCGGGCCGGTGCAAGACTTGCGGTGGTACCAACGACGATCAGCCCGGCAGCCACGCCGGCGAGCACGAGCGGATCGTTCGGCTCGACGCCGTATAACAATCCCTCAAGGACGCGGCCAGACGCAAGAGCGATCGCGAGGCCGCCTGCAGCCCCGGTCAGGATCGGAGTCAGACTGCGTCGCAGGACCAGAAGAGTCACGTGATGAGCCTTCGCGCCGAGCGCCACCCGCATTCCAATTTCAGCGGTTCTCTGCTCAACCACATAAGCAGACACACCGTAGATTCCTACGGCTGCGAGCAGCAGCGCCAGCAGTGCGAACGAGCTCAGCAGCACGAGCGGGAACCGGCGAGGACCCACAGATGCATCCACGATCGCGTCCATTGTTCGCATGTTCCCTATCGCAAGATCCGAATTCATTGTGCTGAGTGCGGTGCTCACACCCATTGCGACATTGCCGCTGCCCGGAGCCGTCCTGACCGTGATCGTCATGCCTGGCCACGCGGCCTGACTATACGGCCGGAACGACTCGGGCCGAATGTCAGAATCGTGTCCCCACCTGCGAGTGTCGCGGACGATACCCACCACGGTCATCCATCTCGCGTTCGGATCCTCTGCGCGTCCCATCTTGATGCGCTGGCCAACGGCATTTGGCGTGCCCCAGTAACGTCGAGCCATTGTTTCATTGATCACGACCACCTGCTCGGCCTCGACGGTGTCGCGGTCGGTGAAATCCCGACCGTGCAGTATGGGAATCCCGAGCGCTCCGAAATAGCCCGGGCACGCTACGGTGTACGACCCGCGCGGCCGGTCGGACGTCGTAGCCGGCGGGGGATGTCCCGCAATGATGAAGCTCCTGCCGGCATCGGAGCCGGTAAAGGGGAGATTGCTAACTGCAGAGGCTGCGGTCACGCCAGGAACGTTCCCGACGGCCTCGCGAACATCCTGGCAGAAGCGGCGACGCTCCGGTGGACCATAGAAGTCCGCCTGCGGAAGCGGCACGCTTGTCACGAGGACATTGCTCGTGGTCAGGCCCGTATTTACGCCAAGGAGCGCTGTCATACTGCGCACGAGCAAAGCTGCGCCTGCAAGCAAAACGAGAGCGAGAGCGACCTCTCCGGCCACCAGCATCTGCCGCATTCGTCCTCCCCCGGCGATGGTGCCTCGACCGCCGGCCCGCAGCGCATTCGAGACATCAAACCGAGCAACGCGCAAAGCGGGTATCAGTCCGAAAAGAAGTGCCGCCGCTGCAGAAAGGATGGTCGTAAATGCGAGCACGCGTCCGTCGATACTCAGATTTGCCACGTCGCGAAAGGGCAGAGACCGGACGCTGCCAGGAAGGAATTTACCCCCCGTGCTTACCAGCCCATAGCCGAGAAGAAGCCCACACGCGCAGCCGCACGCTGCGATGACAAGGCTTTCAGTAAGAAGTTGCCGTACAAGACGTCCTCGTTCCGCTCCAAGTGCGGCTCGCAAAGACATCTCTCGATGCCTTGCTGCGCCGCGGGCGAGCAGCAGGTTCGCGAGATTTGCGCAGACGATCAGCAACACAACGCCAACGGCGCCGAACAAGGCAATCACCACCCGACGCACGCTGGACGTCCCAAGCTCCGCCATCGGCACGAGCGCCACGCTGAAGCCCTGGTTTTCGCCCGGGTAGGCGCGAGCCAGAGATTGCCCAATCTGCCGCATCTCCGATCTGGCCTGCTCAATCCCAACTCCCGGCTTCAGGCGTGCCATCACGCGAAAAGAACGCGAGCTTCGGTCCGCGTCGTTCTGGTTCAGGCCAATGGGTATCCACATACCTTGCGCTGCGTCGGGGAAGCGGAAGTGGGGCGGCATGACACCGATGACGGTGTAGGCCGCTTTGTTGAACTCAATGGAGCGGCCGATCACGCCTGGATCCGCCCCGAATCTCTCCTTCCAAAGCCAGTGGCTCAACACCACCACCCGGTCGCGGCCGGCCACTTCTTCTTCCGCCGAGAAAGTGCGGCCAACCGCGGGTGAAATACCGAGTAGTGGAAACAGCGATGCACTGGCACGTACGGCAGGCACGGGTAACCCACTCGCACCAACTCTGAGTGTGTAGCTGCGGGGCTCCCATAGTGCCATTCGGGAGAACACACGATTCTGTTCACGCCAGTCGGCGAAGTTCGGGGCTGACGTAATGACACGGCGTTCCGGGTTCGCGGTGTCCGCTTCCCAAACCGTAACGAGCTCATCCGGCCTCTCGTAAGGCAGGGGTTTCAGGAACACGGCGTTTACGAGGCTGAAGAGTGCGGTATTCGCGCCGATACCGAGGCCGAGCGTGAGCACGGCCGTAAAGGCAAACGCGCGGTTTCTGCGCAACGCGCGAACGGCGTAACAGGCGTCCCGGTACATGGTGTCAAGCCATTGGGCGTTTCTCATATCGCGACACTCCTCCGTGCGCTGGGCGATTCCACTCATCTGGCGTAGCGCCGCGAAGCGCGCTTCGTCAGGCGACAGTCCCCGTTCGATGCCGGTCTGAACCAGGTAGTCGACGTGCAGGTTTAGTTCTTCGTCAAGTTCGGCATCAAGGCGGCGACGCCGGAAGATGGAGCTGAACCATAGGGGCATTGCGTCGAGCCACCGTTGCCAGAACATGCTGCTACGCCCCCCGGCACGAGCAGCACTTGCCTCGCCGGCCTGACGCACCGGACCTCCACTCGGCTGATGGATACCTGTCCTGCTCGAATCCATGCAGGGCCAGACAGCCATGGGCGCGTAAGAAATCCGTCAGCCTGATCATGTCCTCGGTAACCTAGGACAAGCCTACGCCGAGTTCGCTTGCAAGTCAACGTGAAAATCAGCTCGACCTCGGTAGCAAGGGTCGTAAAGCTTTCCCATGCGCGCACCGCACGAGCCCTGATGGTGCACGGGAAGATAGCGGGAAACGCGCTGCCGCCACACATCAGCAGCGCTGATGTTCGATACATTCGTGCATGTCACATCGTATGCATCGAGGCCAGGCACTCACGCGTCTAAGGCTCCAGAGCCTGGAGACCGCGCTCCAAAACTTCATCTTTGCCCCCAGCAATACCGGCACGGGTGCGGTTGACGGGCACCGTCGCGAGGATGCCGACGCCGTGGTGCCGTGAGCCGTCGTGCTTCAGCACCTTCATCCCGGTCCAGGCGAAGGTATAGTCTCCGGGCAGGCGAATTGAGATAACGTTTCCGTTCGTCCCAGCAGTTGACTGTCCAATAATCTCGCCGAGCTTGTAATGCTCCACAATGCCCATACAGCTCTCCGCATAGCTGATGGCTCGGCCGTCTGTGAGAAACACCTTCTTACCTCTCAGCAGCGGCTGTGCGGTCTGAATCTGCCAATTGGATCGATCGAACGTCATTCCCTCGCGATCAGGTCGCTCGATCACCGGAACATGCCATTGTGGGCTGGTTCCGCCACTCGGAAGCAAGTGCTGGAAGATCTTCGAAGGGCTCTGAAATGAAGGGTAACCCCGGACGTCGAACACGATTCCCCTCGCTTCAGCCAGCTTTGGCAGATTCTGCTGAAAGTCTTCGTTCGAGATGCGCGTCCAATCCACGTACCAGATGCCGGGCCTCAGCTCGGTCACCTTGTCCGGTCGGGGTTCGCGCCGCAGAGCGGAAGGAGTTGTACAGATCAGGTCCACTGTCCTGCGCTGAACGTTCTCTCCATAGGGCTCGATCTCAGCTTTCAGAAGGGTGCCCTTCGCAGCTGATCCGAGCAGGCGCAGCGCCCTGTAACGCTTCAGCTGTGGGGTTGCACCCGTGCTGACCGCTTCGGCGTCGCCGAGCGCCTCCATGGCCGGCTTGCCTGCGAGAGTGAGCACGACGTCTCCAGGCTTGACACTCAGTTCAGGCCCCGCCCAGGTGATTACGAGCCTGCCGTCCACCACCTCCCATAGAACATCGGGCGTGAAGCGGGGCGGCTCACTTTCCAGCCGTACTGCGCCATGACCATCCTTAAGTTCGACCGGCATCCAGCGCAGGGTAGCCAGAAACTGCATCTCATTCGCATCCGTTGCCGCACGCTGCAAAGCTTTTGGCAGGACGGCACCCCAGTCGGTGTCTACCACGTCGAAGTAGGGATAGAAATGCTGCATGATGTTCCACGTCATGATGACCGACCCGAGCCGCGTTCCTCGTGCGTTGCCGCTTCTCCGAAGCTCCTGCGACGACCTCCATGCTGTGCTGCTGGGCAGCGTCACGGATCCGTCCGAAGGCACCTGCACTGGAACGGCGACATCTACGCCTCCCGGCAGGCTCTTGCGAAGCTCGATGTGCTTCCCGGCGTCATAGCCATTCCGTTGGAGTTCGGTGCGGTAGATACCGCTCGTCCTGTTGTCACCGAACCCGTGATGGCGCCAGCTGACCAACTCTTTCGCTCGCGTGTTGGCGATTGCGGGCTCATCGTCGCCAGTCGGCCAGATCCGCACTCCTGGAGCAATCGGGCCAAAAGCATTTCTCAGCAGATGGGCAAGCTCTACCGGGTTGCTCGCGGCCTCGGCTGCTGACGCATAATGCACCGCAAATTCGTTCCAGTCCGTCCGGCGAACGCCATCACTGGGATGGAAGTGTCGAACATACCCGAACAGCCTCGCAAAGGCCTCGAGATTCTCCAGTCCACGTTGTGTGATGGCACGAGGCTCGTCGGCCCCTTCCGTCCGTATGACCTTCGCCCGCCGCATGCGCATCGGGAACTCGCCCGTGGAAAGGGCTACGTTACCGATGATGGAGGTTCCATCTTCGGTGAACATGCCGGTGAACTTGCCCTTGGCCGGTACGATCTCAAACTTTACGGTCGCTGCTTCCAGGATCACGTCACGAATCGGCAGTCCGCGAACGCCGGCGTCATCGTTATCGAAGGTCGCCGCATAGGACGGGCCTGTTTTGGTAATGCGAATTACGAATCTCGTTTTTTCACTCGGGAGGTCGATCTCGCTATCCCAGTCCCCCTCAAGCACGAAGGTCTGCGCGAACGCACACAGAGCAGCGGTGGCGCACAGGATGACGCAGCGAAGCATTAGGGCGATCATATCTCCGAGCGGGCACGAACGCGCGCGCAAACACACCGCTATTGAAGATTGGATCCGTGTGATGCGACGCAGCGCCACTGGCCTTTGACCCGCGCGTAGAAGTTCGTGAATCGCTCGCGAAGGCTCGTCGTCTTGCCGTTGTGCGTAAATGTGCCGGTCCAGCGCCCGCTCACGACTGCAGCATCGCCATGCAGGATGATCCGAAGCTCGTCTGACTTCGCAGCCGTGTACTTGATACGGCCTGCCTTCAGTTCCCCGACGACCTCCTGCTTATCGCGGACGACGCCAGCGCTGTCCGTCATGATGAAGGAATCCGCAAACAGGCTATCGAGAGCGGCTGAGTTTCCGCTTAAGTTTGCGACGTCCCAATTTCTTTCGAGTGCGCGGATAGCTGCCTGGTCTTCCGCCGAACTGCCGCTGCACAGGAAGACGATCAGGAGAGCGAGGGCAAAGGTCTTCACTGGACCAACATACGCCACGAACTCGGTCGAGGAAGCCCATCGAATACGCGCACCTTCCGCGGTTGGGCGGCGGGTTACGCCACTGCACCAGCGGGCCTGTGTCGGCGAGGGCACTTTCAAGAAGGCGCCCGCCACTCTGCGGGCCACGATCTTACTCCTGCGACAATCGCTC
>DASQEG010000911.1:0-3363 GCA_035633775.1 Bryobacteraceae bacterium | reverse complement strand
GCAACAAGTTCCAGCGAGGTTGGATCATCATCGACAGCGAGCAGGAGCAGGTTCGATGTGGGCTCACCCGTCTTCGAATCCGTCTTCATCTCCTGCCCGCAGACCCGTCACTGGCTGGGAGAAGCGCCACCCCCGGCAGATCCCGGTTCACTGGAAACGCAATGGTCTCGCCGCCAGGGCATGTTGCCGTCTCGACGGCCGCAAGATTCGGGACTGCGGCACGGTACCTCGGTGTGAGTGGATGCGCCAGCAACCGCAGAGCCGCTATGCGAAATCCGGCAACAGGTTCCTGCTCAAAGCCAGGATGTTGGAGGGCGACCCGCTCTTCCGACGAGAGTTCCCTGAGCAGTCGGGGAAAGTCAACGCCAAAAGGCTCACCGCGGTTGGTGTCGCGCACATCGCCGTGCCCGATCACATAACGAATGCCGGTGTACGTGCGTGCGATTTGTCCGATCAATCTCTTTGTGGCTGCGAGTTGCGCCTTGCCTGGTTGCCAGTCGGGGGAACTGCCTCCGACCATACTAATTCCGATTGAGTGGCGGTTCGCGCCGGCAGCATGCAAGGCGATCCTGTGCCGAGGGACGGCCTCGATAACTCGTCCTTCAGCCGTGACCAGGTAGTGGTACGAAAGACCCCGCAGGCGCAAGGTGCCTAGCGCGTCGCCAGCGGAGTCGATCGCCGTGTGATGAAGCACTATGGTGTTGATCGACGGAACCGCCCGACGCGCGCCTGTGCGCAGAGGCCGGTCGAGAGTGCATACGCCGACGGCGTCGCGGGAAGGCTCGGCTGCGAACGCTGCTGCCGCGGCCAGCATGGTTAGCACACTGATACGCGTGAGTCTCGGCTTCCGGTTCGTCCGCATATTCGGAGGAAACACAATCATCATAGAAGGTCTTTGTTGGTCAGCTTGTTCTGAACCAACACCGAAATTATACCGGCCGTTACTGCTCAGTGACCTTATTGCTCGAGGGGGAAGCGACGGCGACTGCTCGGACGGATGACGTACTGATCCATCCGCGCTGCGGATGCTTGTACTTCAGGCGCGTGCCAGGCGCGATACAACAACGCCCCCCGTCCGACCCGGCGCTCACATCAATGCGGACTCCCGTCGGGCAGTGACGAGGATGACCGCTGATGATCGCCTCCCCGCGTTCGACGACCACTATCGTGTACGTCCGGCTTTCGGTCTGCACTTCCACCCACGTACCCGAAGCTAGTTCAGCCAAGTCCCACTGCCTGCGAGGCCACACTTGCGAGAACATTGCCTTGTCTCCTCCGCGCTGTTATCAGCAGGTTGTGGGCCACCGTAAATTGCTGCACCCCTGCAGCTTTGAAGGTGCTGTTCGGCCAGGAGGCGTCTCAGACCGACATTCGTGAGTCTCAGATATGAGACAGATGCTGTCCTTCGCCAAAATGCCCCCGGCGCAATCAGTGCCCAACTCCGAAGGCGGTGGAAGGGCAGGGAAGAATCGTCCGGACACCGCGTGTCGGGAAGTTCACCCCGCTATGGACTTAACCGCCGCAGTCCTTCGCCGCCGACAGATGCGTTCTGAAACTCGCGTGGTTGGCGAGGTACGACGTAAGGATGCGGTTCAGGTACCGTCGGTTGAACCCGATCATGACCGAGGCATTCGCGCTGAACATTCCAATCAGCGGTTCAACACGGCAGTTCTGCGGTGGGCTCGCAGGTGCGGTCCTGACCTGCTGGACGTCGAGACTCGCCAGCTTCTCGGCGACTCCTCTGCCGTACACTCGATCGCGATCTCAGACCAGGTGACGCGGGGCATGCCGGTCGGCCACCTACCTTCGCGGCACCGAGCTTGTCCGTGTTGGGCGCGACAACAGAATCAGGTCCTCTCTTCAGCTCGCGTTACCACGGAATTAATAGACCTTCCAGCAGCCTGGCGTAATCAGTTCGACGGCGTGGCTGTCCGGGTCGCGGAAGTAAATGCTATGACCGCCTCCTGGGCAGTCGACCTCGCTTTCGATGCTGATGCCGGCGGTACGGAGGTGATCGCGCCACGCTTGGACGTCTGAAGCGGCGATACTGAACGCGACGTGGAGCTCACCCCGACCGTTGTGGGCCGGAATGCGGCCGCCGGGTGTTTCGGTGGGACGGGTGCTTCGACCTACGGCAAACAGCAGAAGGACCTGTTTTTCCGCCACTCCGAGGGCATGAAGGCGGCCTTCTTCGCGCATGATCTCAGGAAAGCCGAGGACATCCTTGTAGAAGCTGGTCGACCGCTGGAGATCCGTGACGTAGAGGGCCGTTTCGACGATACCGCTGACGCCAGGCCTCATTTGTTTATTTGCTCCGTCTCCGGCGGGTTGTCCTCGGGCTTGTAATAAAATTCGGCGCAGTCCTTAGCAAGCACGCCCGCGACGATCTCAAGGTCATCACGAAAGGCGTCGCCAATCAGGTCGGAAGTGTTGGTATGCCGGGTATCAAAGTACATGGAGTGGACGTCATTGCGGGTCGCACCGTACACGATGCGGCGGATCTTGCCCCAGATGCACGCAACGGTGCACATTCCGCAGGGTTGGAGCGTGCAGTACAGCGTGCAATCCCGGAACTCGGTGGTCTTCCATGTCTGGCCAAGCTTGCGCAATGTGACGATCTCGGCATGTGCTGACGGATCATGCCGCATTTCGGCTTCGTTGTGTCCGGCGGCTACGACTTCATCGTTGTAGACGATGATGCAGCCGACTTCACCGGCACCCGGCGTCTCGAGACCAATCCGTGCCTGCTCGATAGCGAGTCGCATGAATTGCTCGTGTTTATTGCGCTGCACCTCTTTGGGTTCTGCTCGGATGTCGAACTCGGGGTCGTCGTGGGTACGGGGCATATTGCTCTAAGACTACCCGGAAGGCCGCATTGCAACACGGAGCAGATCCCTGTGCTGTTCCGGATCGAATCCCGTCCCGATTGTCGAGCGCAGACGGACTGGCGTTCCCTCACCCGTGACCTGGCCACCGTAGGTACTTGACCAGCGGCGCTGAAGACACGAAGAGCGGAAGGTGCTCCGCCCCATGGTGAGTGATGCCCTGTCGAAGAGCTTCACCGCTAAAGCCGCGTACTTGCGCTGACAGCACGTGCTCCGTCCAGGGACTTCGTCAGTTGGCACACAGACGTCGGTTGACAGTGACGTGACGTTGACCAACTCGGCCCGGAGTTGCGGCCGAGGGGCGAAGTGTTACATGTTCGATACGTGTTGTCCTTCGTTAGTTGCTCAGCTTCGGTGACTTCGGCCTGATTGGGATGACAATCCTCGATTCATCCATTCTCTTCCTTCCATTTGACAACGCTTTGTTGGTAGTGCTACTTACCGCGCGGAGGCCAGATCAGTTCTGGTTGTATGCTCT
>DASQEG010000910.1:0-1654 GCA_035633775.1 Bryobacteraceae bacterium | reverse complement strand
AAGTCGTTTTTCCGGCTCCGTTCGGTCCGAGAAGCCCGACCACTTCCCCCTGCTGCAAGCTGACCGTCACGTCGTCGACGACGCGGCGGCCACGATAGGTCTTGGACAGATCCGAAGTCTCAAGCCGCAGCATCGTTATCTCAGGGTATCAGGAGCCGCTCTTTTTACGGCGGAGGATGCGTGTTTCGACAGGCTGCTGCGCTTCGCCTTCCACCTCAACACGGTCCTCGGTCGAATAGAAGGTAATGCGACGACCGGCTGTGGTGCCTTTCACGCTGTCCTGAAACACGGGCTTGCCGCCAGACAACAGCACCTTGTTCTCCAGAGGATAGTACTCGCAGTGTTCTGACGTTCCAGTTCGCGTGCGGTCCGCCGCAGTTTGTACGATCTTCACGTCACCATCGGCGAAGGCCTTCTCGAGGCTGCTGGCGGCACCTTCCGGCGCAAGCCACGCACGAATGTCGCGCGCCGTGACGACCGTGGGTCCCTGCGTCAGGGTAGCTCCCCCGCGGTAATGCGCAAGTCGTGTTTTGTCGTCATACTCGAACTCAGGCGCACGGCCAAATGTAAACGCCGGTTCGCGCTTCCTGGCTTTCGTGTTCGGTCCTGCAGCCTGCGCCGCGTTCTTGTCCAGCAGCCGTGTCTGTACGCTGCCCTGGGCCCACAGGCTGTTTGCCTTCTGGTCGATACGGATCGTGTTTGCCTGGATTCGGTCTGCCCCCTGCCAGAGCAGCGCGCTGCCATCGTAAACGATGATCGAGTTGTCGCCTGTTGTCGTCATGCGTGCGGCTCGCGCCTGCACTGGTGCATTCGCTGACAGCATGCCGCCCTTCGCATCCTTTTTCGCGTCCGGCTGGCGCATGGATGCAACGTTCCCCACAGCTTCAAGGTCGCCGCTTTTCTGGTTGAGCGTAATCCGGTCTGCGTCCGTGGAACTGGTGCTGTCCTCGATGCGTGCCGTGCCGGTCAGCAGGATCTGCTCCGTCGGCTGACGGAACTCGGCGCGTTCGGATCGCGCCCGGCGCTCACCTTCCTGGTATCGAAAGTTCTCCCATTGCTCAAGCAAGGTGAGGGCGCCGGTCTTCTCATCGAAATGGGCGGTCATGCCCTTGCTCGACGTCAGCGCCGGTGCGCCGGGGTTCCGCCCCTTCGCTTCCAGCGGCTCGGTCCGAGTGGTAACTTCCGTTGCCGTGAAGGAGCGTATCTGATTGGCGGCGCCGTAGTGCATGGTCATGTTGTTCCCGTCCACGGTTCGCTTGCGGTTCTCGGGACGATTGGGCAGGAATTCGACATGGCCCGGCGAATCGGCTTCAACACGGTCGATCTCTTCGCCTCCGGAGCGCATGTGCAGCAGCACGGAGCGGCTCTTGAGCAGGCGCGTATCAGGCGGCGGAACTCCGGCCCGCGCCAGAGGTGTGGACTGGACACTGGCACCTCCGCTCGCGCGGGCCCGCGTCAGCATGCTTTCGTCCCCGGTACGAGCGAACTCCAGATCGATCTGGTCTGAGTTGACCGTTGTCTGCGATGTCGGCGCAGTGGACACGAGCCGGGCGTTCCTGCTTCCGTTCACATGCTCGACGATGTGACCCGGACCGAAACGCAGGTTCATGGCATCGGCGGAATATTCCAGCGTTCGCGTGGGACCCTTATCGAC
>DASQEG010000909.1:0-3432 GCA_035633775.1 Bryobacteraceae bacterium | reverse complement strand
CGAAATGGTCAGTTCACACTCCAGATCACCGGACATCCCGAGTTCGGCGTACCGTTCGGCCAGGATCGCCTGGTTCCGATCTTCCTCGCAACTCTTGCGGTCCAGCAGAAGAGTCGAAGGGTCCGATTCCGAACTGCCGCCGAGATGCTCGAAAGCTTTGGTATGCATACGGGTGGCAAGGAGTACCGAAGACTAGTCGCTGCGTTCGAGCGCATCTTCGGCGCAACCATCTACTTCGGCACTGATACGGTCTCCGGAACGGCAAAGCTGGTGCAGCGCTCCCGCTTCAACTTCATGAGCGAAGCCCAAATCTGGTATACGCGATCAGCCGAACAACGTGTGTTGTCCTCGGAGTTCGAGAACGTCATTGTCCTGACCGACGACTTCTACCGCGAGGTAACCGAACATCCGGTCCCAAACAATCTTGATTCGGTGAAGGTACTCGCGTCAGCTCCAGCGGTGCTCGACGTTTACATGTGGTTCTCCTATCGATGCTTCAAGGTGAAAGGGCCGGAGTCCCTACCGATCTTCGGTCCGTTCGGGCTTGTCGCCCAGCTTGGATCTGTCGAGTATTCGAGGCCGCGACGATTCAGGGCAATGATTGAGCAGTGGTTAGGGCTGATTCGCGTTATGTGGCCTGCGTGCCCGGCGAGAGTTAGCTCCGACGGGCAACGGTTGTTGATCGATCATGCGCCAGCAGTTGCGTCAGTGCAGATCGGTCGCGGCCCTACGAGGTGATCCTCCACTCGTAGACGATCTCCGCCTGTCCGGAGAGCCAGGCCTGGCGGTTCGCTGCGCTCGGCTCGCGCCAGTACATTTCCCACGGTCCCCACGCCTCGCTGAATCCTTCGACGTAAGGGTTGCCGTTCTGGGAGACAATTGCCGATACACGCTCGGGATGGCGCATCGCCAGCCGCAACCCGATGGGTGCACCGTAGTTGAAGACGTAGAGTGCGTAACTCTCGAGCGAGAGGACTTCGGTGAAGCCCTCGAGCACATCCGCGAGGCGATCGAACGTGTAGTCGAACGCTCCCCGTGGCGGCGATACAGTTTGTCCGAAACCGGGTAGGTCCGCGCGCGATCAGGCGGTAGCGATCCGCTAGCAACGGGATCAGGTCGCGAAACATATGGCTGGCGGACGGGAAGCCATGAAGAAGCACAAGAACCGGGGCATCGGCTGGGCCGGCCTCTCGGTAGAAGACCGAGACGTCGCTGACCTTCTGCGTGCGATAGTGAACGGTGGACATCGATCCTCCACATGATTCGAGCGGGCGCGTGCTACCGGCCCGGCCCTGGTAGGTCCGGGCGTCAGCGCGAGGGGAATCCCCGGCCTCGGCTCATGCACGCCTCGATAACGCCGTGCGGCGCTCAATGCATTTAAAGGCAAGCGACTGGCCTGCCCGGCTAATATTCAGTCCGCTCAGGCGACCGCCACCGTAGACGGTAAGGATACCGCGCCTAATAATGCTCGCGGCCGGACTGTCGAGTAAGATTACCGCGTTCGCGATTTCGCGCGGCTCGGCATAGCGCCTCAAGGACGTCAGGCTTCGCTGGAGATCTGCAGCCGGGCCCTCTGCCGGATTTGCATGCGTATCGGTCGCCCCATGCTGCACGAGGTTCACCGATGATGCCGTTCGGGCCGAGTTCACGCGAAGGCCGCGGGTGGAGGACTTCGATAGCACTCGGTGGCGCCGTGCTTGACACTGAACTCCAACGCAAGCCTTTCTGATCGACTCTGGGTGAGGCGCGGCGTAAATAGAACGAGCTTCGCGGATCAGAATTCTACCCACTGTGACAATACGTGTTTAATTTGATCCGGCGTAGGTATCTCGCGCTTCAGCTCGCGTTTGCCATATCGCAAATTGAATCGCGAACCGGAATCGACTGCTTTCTCCCGAATGTGCGCACGCTTCGCTTCGCTGGCTTGGGCACCCACTGCTTGCGCCACTTGGTTGTCGCGCTGCCGCTTCGATCGGAGATCACTCAGCTCATCTATCAGACGCTTGCGATTTCTTGGGTCCGTCTCGCGGTCGATCTGCTTGTCCAGGTTCTTCTCCCGGCTCGTTTTCTGCACGTACGGCACGTACACGCTTTCGGATGTGTCGTCCCCGAGAGTGCCGTAACCACCTCCGCCGAGTTGAAATTCGATCAGGTCGTCTTTCATCTGCACTGTTGTACTAGTGTTCTGCTTCTGAAATAGCTGCGCAACGACGAACTTTACGAATGATGTCGTTTGCCTTGGCTGTCCACACGAAAGTTTTCGGAGCGCGGTTCCGGATTGTGATGTAAGACGTAATCGCACCGACCAGTTCAGGGACACTTCGGAAAGTGCCTCGTCGAAGTCGTCGCTCGGTAATTTCGGAGAAGAAGCGCTCAACGAGGTTGACCCATGAGGCGCCGGTCGGTGTGAAATGCAGGTGGTACCGGGGGTGGTGCTCAAGCCACTGCTGTACGTTGGCGTGTGTGTGCGTTCCGTAATTGTCGAGAATCACGTGGACGTCAAGATCGGCCGCAACTGTACGATCAACCTTGTTCAGAAACCGGACGAACTCCTGATTGCGGTGACGGGGCTGGCACTGCCCCACAATCGTTCCGTCGACGGTATTCAGCGCGGCGAACAGGGTCGTGGTGCCATGTCGTTTGTAATCGTGCGTCTGACGTTCCGGAAGATTCGGACGTAGCGGGAGCAAAGGCTGAGTTCGATCGAGCGCCTGAATCTGGCTCTTCTCGTCCACGCATAAAACCAGAGCCTTTTCCGGCGGGTTCATATACAGCCCGACGATGTCCCGAACCTTCTCTGCGAAACGCGGATCACGACTCAGTTTGAAGCTCTCTACACGATGTGGCTGAAGCCGGTGAGCATTCCAGATGCGGTACACCGTCGTGTCACTCACGCCCTGTGCCGCAGCCATGGTCCGTGTGCTCCAGTGCGTTGCGTCCGCTGGCTTCGTCGTCAGTGTCGCTTGTACAATCTCAGCTTCTTTCTCAGGAGTGACTGCCTTACGGCGACCACTTCGCGGGGCGTCCTCCAAAATTCCTTCAAGCCCAAGTTCCCGGTACCGCTCGCGCCACTTGATCACAGTGGTCCGAGTGATGCCGAGATCAGTCGCGATCTGACTAGTGGAAATACCTCCACCGGCACCGAGCACAACTCGCATCCGCAATACTGCTTTCTGAGGTGTGCTGCCCGAGCGGATCAGCTGATCCATTAGCTCAGTATCCTGCTTGTCAATCTCAAGTCGCGCAGCCGTTTCCCACATCCCCGCCAGGATACGCGAATTCTGCTCCGATGTCCAGGAACTTCAGAAGCAGGACACTAGGTGTGAAGTTTCAGGAGGTTGTCCACTCGGCCTGAACCGAGCAAGCTGAAGTTAGTCGACTTTAGCTGATCCTGAGGAGGACGAGTGGACATCCACCAGAATGCACGACTGA
>DASQEG010000908.1:0-3225 GCA_035633775.1 Bryobacteraceae bacterium | reverse complement strand
ATCACGTCATCAACTCTGAAGGCGGAATCATCGAAGAGGAGTACCGCGTCGAGTATGTGGCGGACCGTGTACGTACGCTGGGCATGGCCTGGATGGGCCTGACCGTAGAGTGCGCCCGCTGCCATGACCATAAGTACGATCCGATCTCCCAGAAGGATCACTTTGGGTTCTTCGCGTTCTTCAACAGCATCGATGAGGCCGGAGAGGACGGGCGTGTAGCGAACGCAGTTCCGATGATCCCGGCGCCCACTGCCGAGCAGCAGCGGCAGCGCGATCAGCTCCGAAAGGCTGTCGCGGCGCTCGAAAGCAAAGTCGCCCGTCACAGCAAATTGTGGACCTGGCAGGAGGCCGCCGCAGACAGGTCGCTCCGCGCCGCGGAAGGCATGAAGTTGCCGGTTAATCCGGCGCTTCAGATCCGTTGCGAATCGTCGGACGAAACTGGCAAGGGGCTGTCGCTGACGCCCGGCGTGTCCGGTTCTGCGTGCTCCCTCGCGGGAGTGAAGAACGGCATGGAAAGCCCGAAGCCAGGCGTTGAGCTCTCGAAGCGTTCGCCTGCGACCTTCAGTCTGTGGCTGCAACCTTCGCCGGTCGACAAAGACGTCCCGCTGCTTTCGGCGATGGACTACACCGGGAGCAAAGCGTCGGTTTCTTATGGGAAGGGCATTGAAGTACGGCTCGTCGACGGGGAAGTCGAATTCAGGCTGAGCGATCGCTTCCCGGCCTATTCGGTCCGGGTCCGTTCGCAGGGTGCGGAAATAACGCCAGGGCAGTGGAGTCACGTAGCCGTCGTTTACACCGGTGCGGCGCACGACTCGGGCGCCATGCGGGTGCATGCGTCCTGGATACGGGTCTTCGCTGACGGACGCGAGATTCCGACACGGGTTCTGAACGATGGCGCGATGCTGTCGTCAGCCAGGGGCGACACGCCGGCGCCAACGCGCTTCCGTGTAGGTTGGGACAACAATCCTGAAGGGGCCTCGTATTCCGGCAAGCTCGATGAAGTCTCGGTATACGCAAGGGTCCTGCACGACGAGGAGCTGAGCAGCGTTTTTGCAAAGCATGCCATGCCTTTCGCGGTTGCCAGGAGCCGGACGCGTGCGGCCTCGGACCGCGAGACCTCGTGGCTTCGCAGCGCCGATCTGCGGCTGCGCAACTCCACTGTGTCGGCAGATCTGCGCCGGCTCGAGGAATTGCGAGGCGAGCTGTTCAGCCTGGAGCGAACGTTCCCGACCGTGATGGTGATGTCAGAGTTGGCCAGGCCGCGGCAGACCCATGTTCTGGTTCGCGGCGCCTACAATGCTCCGGGCGAGAAGGTGGAGCCTTCGGTTCCGGAGGCTCTGCTCGGCGCGTGGCCCGAGGGAGCGCCGAAGAACCGTCTCGGTCTGGCGCGTTGGCTGACGAAACCTGACCATCCGCTTACCGCACGCGTGGTAGTCAACAGGTTCTGGCAGCAGCTGTTCGGTTATGGCCTCGTGAGGACCAGCGACAACTTCGGTCTGCAAGGTGAGTGGCCGAGTCATCCGGAGTTGCTGGACTGGCTTGCGCGAGAGTTCATTGAGTCCGGCTGGAATGTAAAGGCTCTGATGAAGAGCATCGTCCTTACTTCGACGTACCGGCAGGATTCCAGTGCGAGTCGCGAACTGCTGGCGCGAGATCCGGAGAACAAGCTCCTCGCCCGCGGACCCAGATTTCGTTTGCCTGCCGAAGTGATCCGGGATCAGGCGCTCTCGCTCGCCGGTCTGCTGAAGCACAAAGTCGGGGGCCCCAGCGTATTCCCTTACCAGAAGGAAGACCTGTACAAGGGAATCGTTGTCGCTGCCGACTACCCCGGAACCAGGTGGCCCCTGAGTCAGGGCGACGATCTCTACCGGCGCAGCCTGTACACGTTCTGGAAGCGCACCGTACCGCATCCCACGATGACGACGTTTGATGCGCCGGATCGCGAGTTCTGCATTGTGCGGCGATCCACGACCAACACACCGCTGCAGGCGCTGACGTTGCTGAACGATCCCATCTACGTGGAGGCGGCTCGGAAACTGGCGGAGCGCGCGCTGCGCGAGGGTGGAACCAGCCCTGAGCTGCGCCTGTCATACGCCTTCCGCCTCGCCACCGGACGTGCGCCGGACGCGGCTGAACTGAAGGTCCTCAGTTCCAAGCTCGATCAGATGCTGGCCGAGTTTCGGCGCGACGAATCGGGTGCGCGTGCGTTGCTCACTGTCGGCGCGTCGCCGATGAACGAAACCACGCCGGTCAGCGAATTGGCTGCGTATACAGCGATCGCCAACATGATCCTGAACCTGGACGAAGTGATTACGAAAGGCTGAGTCAACTATGGAGTGCGGACACTACTCGCAGATCACTTCGCGTCGTGCCATGCTGGCACGCACCGGATACGGGCTGGGTGCCGCGGCGCTGCATGCGCTGCTCGGGGGAGGGCGCGCGCAGGCGGCGGAACCCAAACGGCCGTTTCCCAACTTCACTCCAAAGGCTACGCGAGTTATCTTTCTGTTCCAGGCAGGCGGTCCTTCGCACCTCGATCTGCTGGACCATAAGCCGGAGATGAAAGGGCGGTTCGATCAGGACATTCCACCTTCGATCTTCGGCGGTAAGCGAATCACCGGGATGGTCGCCCAGCAGGATCGGTTTCCTGTGGTGCCTACGAGGTACGGCTTTCGGCAGCATGGCTCCAGTGGTCAATGGCTTAGTGACCTGTTGCCGCACACGAGTAAAGTCGCCGATGAGATCTGCGTGCTTCGCGGCATGCATACCGAGGCCATCAACCACGACCCGGCGATCACAATGATCCAGACAGGGAGTCAGTTGCCGGGCAGGCCGAGCATCGGTTCATGGGTTGACTACGGTCTCGGAAGCGAGAATCAGAACCTGCCGGCCTTCGTGGTCCTCAACTCACTTCCCGCGAACGGAATGCCCGATCAGGGCCTGCTGGCACGACTCTGGGGTTCGGGCTTTCTCCCCAGCCGTTATCAGGGCGTGCAGTTTCGTTCGGGCGGCGATGCCGTGCTGCACCTGTCCGATCCTCCCGGGATTACGCGCGAGCGGAGGCGAAGTCTGCTGGACGGTATCTCGGAACTGAACCGCCGTCATCACGAACGTGCGGGAGATCCGGAGATCGAAACGCGAATCGCCCAGTATGAGATGGCGTTCCGCATGCAGGCCAGCGTTCCGGACCTCGTGAACACAGCCGAGGAACCAGAGCACATCTAC
>DASQEG010000907.1:0-10054 GCA_035633775.1 Bryobacteraceae bacterium | reverse complement strand
TGTGCGATCGTCTGCGGTGTTGCCGTGGTTGGGGCCGAAACCTTCCTGTTTACGTCGTTCCGGCGCAATGGTGAGACGGGGGTGTACTTTGCGCTCTCCGACGATGGCCGCAAGTGGGAGCAGCTTGGAGCAAAGGCCTGGGTGACGCCGCAAAGGGACGGCATGCTGATGCGCGACCCGTTCCTTACGCGCGGGCCCGACGGCACGTACCACATGATCTGGACGTGGGGCTGGACGCGGAAGGAAGGCGGCGGGTCACTCAAGATTGGGTATTCCAGTTCGCGCGATCTGGTCACGTGGACCCAGCAGCGTGAGATTCCTGTCTTTGGCAATGAGCCAGGTGCGCGCAATGTGTGGGCTCCGGAAGCCGCCTGGGATCCGAACAAGCGCGAGTGGATCATCTTCTGGGCAACCACCATTCCGGGCCGCTTCGCCGACACGGAAGGCACAGGGGACAGCGGATACAATCACCGGCTCTACAGCATGACTACGCGCGACTGGCAGTCGTTCTCCGAACCCCGTCTGTGGTTCGATCCGGGCTTCAATTCGATCGACTCGACCGTCGTCCAGGACGGTAGCCGATGGATCATGATCTTCAAGGATGAGCGCCGCAATCCGGTGCAGAAGCGGCTGCGTCTGGCCTTTGCAGACTCTCCCGCGGGCCGTTGGAAAGACATCTCCGAACCATTCACAATTGACTGGGTAGAAGGGCCATCAGCCATACGGATGGGCAAGGAGTGGTGGATTTACTTCGACCACTACACAAAGCCGCACTACTACGGCGCGGTGCGCACCACCGACTGGAAGACCTTCGAAGATGTATCGAAGCAGGTTAGCTTTCCTGACGACCACCGGCACGGGACGGTGATCCGCATCAGCGATGCCGAGGCACGGCGACTGCGTCAAGCGGCTACTGCGAGATGATTCGGCCCTGACCGTCGAGCTGTAAGCGGCGTCCTGACCACTCGACGGTGCTGCCGATGGCTCCTGCGGCCCACACCGCGACACCGAACATGTCGCGCAGGGGAATCATCCACCAGAGCCTCGCAGTGACCGGGTCGCGCAGCACGACAAGGCCGCAGAGGATTCCGACCCCCATGCGCAACGCGAGCAGGCCGGCAGCAGCGGGCCACCATCCCGCCAGAGCAGCGGCCGCAGCCCACATCGTGGCGAACGTCACGGGAATGCCGAAGTACGCGCCCCGGGAGAGACGAATCGTCCTTGCCCAGCGCACCTGATGTCGCCACACCTCTGCAAATGTGCCCGCGCCCAGCCAGGTGCTGACTACCATCACGGACAGCTTCACCGGAAGCCCGAGCAGGCTGACACGCTTTCCGAGCTGATAGTCGTCGGCGATGTAGTCTTGAATCGCCTCAAATCCGCCAAGCTGCCGGAGTGTGTCGGCGCGCAAGGCAAGTGTCGATCCAAGCCCGAACTCGCGCACTCCGGTGATCGGAGCGACTAGCGCGCTGGGAGCAAAGTCGGTGGCAATGCCCAGCGCTTCGAACTCCGCCGCGATGCTGCCGCCGTTCGCGCGATACAAGCACGTCACGAGCCCCGCGTTCTCGAGTTCGGCAGCGAGGGTCTGCAAATACTCCGGCGGCACCTCGATGTCAGCATCATTGATCGCCAGGACGGCGTGCCTTGCCTCACGCGCCAGACACGCGAGCTTTGCGACTTTCGCATTGGGCGCCGTTCCCGTGCACTGCACGACGCGGAACACAGGGGAGGGAAGCGAGATCGTCGGGCCTCCATTGGTTACACCAAGCAGCACTTCATAGTCGGGGTGCCGAATGGCCGCGTGCGAGTTTAACGCGGCTTCGATGCCGGCTTCGGCAGCACTCACCGGTTTGAGGATAGAAATCGGGGGAAGGCGATCAGGCACCAGCTCGGGCCGCCTTCGTGATGCCTGGCGGAGCACCGCAAACAGGGCCAGCATCTGGTACACCGCCGCGACGGCGCAGATGACGGCCAGCAGGATCATAGAGCCAGCAATGCCACGCCAAGCGCGACCAGCAGCGACGCGGCCCATCGGCGCTTGTCCACCAGCTCGCCCAGGTACCACCGCGCCAGCGCGGTTTCGAAGACGAAGCTCAGCGCCGTCGCAGGAACGGCGAACGTCAGATCAGCGGTACGGAGCAGCTCGAGCAGCAGAAAGAAGGAGCCTGCCATGCACGCGATGCTCGCGATCAGCAAGGGCCGGCGCACGAACCCGAGCGCCGCATCGCCAATGCCCGCTTCGTCGTGCCGCTGCATCTCACGAGCCTGCAGAACGTCCGCACCGCAAGTGGTCAGCACCACGCCGGCGACCAACAACCACTCGTTCAACGAGGCCGCTCCGTTGTTTTCGGCTGCGTAGTTCCCGCGAGCGCGATGCCAGCCACAATCAGCAGCGTTGCGCCCCAGCGCTGCAGCGTCACAGATTCGCCCAGGAACGCGGCTCCAACTACGGCAGTCAGAATGTATCCCGACGCCGTCACCGGAAGAACGTAGGAGAGGTCGGCCCAGCTCATCAGGGCGGTCCGCGACAACGTCCAGAGCGTCAGCAGAACCACGCCGAGCAGCACGAATGGATGCAGCACCGCATCAAGCATGCTGCCCGCGCCCTTCATGCCTGCACTCAGCAGCGCATTGCCGGCAACGTTGGTGACAATGACTACCACCGTCAGGGCACGGGCCCTGGGAGGCAGCCGCCGCATCAGTCGCCCATAGAGCCGCTGGCTGCGCCAACAGCTGCTGTCTTCTGCTCTTTCACGAACTTCTTGCGCTTCGAGCGCAGCGACATGTACTCCCGGGCTTCCTTCATGAGGCGCGGCACGTCGTTGTTCACCACGGCTTTCTTCACTACGCGCCAGACAGCCTTCGGACGGAAGTAGTATTCGCCGTAGAAGCGCTCCACCCAGTCCACCAGCTCTCCGCGATCGAGGCCCGGATAGGTGATGTTCGGCAGCTGATGGCCCTTGTCATCAGTCATCGAGTCGATCGTGATCAGGTTGTTCTGCTTCACGTAATCGTAAAATTCGGTACCGGGGTAGGGGTGCGCGATTGACACCTGAATCGTCTCGGTATCCAGCCGCTTGGCAAAATCGATGGTTCGGCGAATGCTGTCGCGGCTCTCACCCGGCAGCCCGACGATGAAGTCGCCGTGGATCACTAGCCCGAGCTTGCGGCAGTTCTCGGTGAAGCGCATCGCCATGTCGAGCGTCGCGCCCTTTTTTATGTTCTTCAGGATCTGCGCATCGCCCGACTCATAGCCCACGATCATCAGGCGGCAGCCCGCCTCCTTCATGGCCTTGAGCGTCTCGTAGTCCGTGGTGACGCGCGAGGTGCACGACCACGTGAGCTTCAGCGGCTTCAGTTTGGCGCAGATCTCAAGTGTGCGCTTCTTCTGGTAATTGAAGGTGTCGTCGTCGAAGAAGATCTCCTTCAGGCCAGGAAAGTTCTCCGTCGCCCAGCGGCACTCGTTCGCGACATCGTCAGCCGAACGCAGGCGCCAGCGATGCCCCGAGTGCGTCTGCGGCCAAAGACAGAACGTGCACATGGCCGGGCATCCGCGCGACGTATAGAACGAGATAAACGGGTTCAGCAGGAATGGGACGTTGTAACGGCGAAAGTCGAGATCGCGCTTGTAGATTTTCGTCACCCACGGAAGCTCATCCAGGTTCTCGATGAAGCCACCCTCGGGGTTGTTGACGACGCTGCCGTTCTTGCGAAAGCTGACGCCGGGCAGATCCTCGAGCGGCGTCCCCTTCGCGAATGCCGCGATCTGGTGATCGAACTCCCGGCGTACGACGAAGTCGATGGCCGTCTCGCTCAGTGCCTTCTCCGGCTCCACCGTGACTGGAGGACCGACGAAGGCAGTCTTGAGCTTCGGGTTGATGTCCTTCATCATGCTGGCCATCTTCACGTCCACGTGGAAGCCCGGGGTGGAGGTGAACAGAACCAGCAGTTCGAAGTCCTTCGCCATTGCCACCGTATCTTCGATGGAGATCCGGTGCGGCGGTGCGTCAACAACTTTGCTGTCCGGAATCATGCCTGCGGGATAGCAGAGCCACACCGGATACCAGTAGGATTCGATTTCTCGCGATGCCGGCCAGCGGGAGCTGGCACCTCCGTCAAAACCTTCAAAGGACGGGGGATTCAGAAAAAGCGTTCGCATTCGCTTCTCTGAGTTTAAGCTGTGGCATGCCGCGTGCTGCAGCGAGGGAAAGCTTCAATCCCTGCGTGTGGTTTTTCGCTGAGCCAGCCGCCACTCGCGGCGCGTGCCTGCATCCTCATACCGCCGCTTCTCATCGTCCGTTTCCGGAATCACCGGCGGAACCGGCACGCGTTCATTATTGGGCCCCAGCGCGACGAAGGTCAGATATGCGGACGAGGTATGGCGACGATCCCCCGTACCCAGGTCCTCGACCCAGACCTTCACGCCGACCTCCATGGATGTGCGGAAAGCCCGGTTCACCTGCGACTTGAGCATCACGAGCTGGCCGATGTGAACGGGATGAAGAAACGTCATGTAGTCGACCGAAGCGGTCACAACAGGTCGCCGCGCGTGCCGGGACGCAGCGATGGCGCCGGCAAGGTCGACGAGGTGCATGACGCGCCCCCCGAGCAGGTTCCCGAGCGGGTTGGCATCGTTCGGCAGTGCGATTTCGGAGTATTCAGAGATGGATTCGCGGACCGGGCGGCCTTCCGGGGCATCAGCCACGGGGCGAACTCCAGGCCCGCCACTGCGCTTCGACCTCGGGAGTCGGAATGCTATCCGCTTTGCCGTGCCTCACGGGTGCAAATTGTTTCTCCAGTATCCACTGATTACCGGAAAAACGGACCGCATCGGCGCAGCTACTTTCGGGAAAATGGGGGCATTTTCCCCGACCGTACCCGAAGTTGCAGGGTTCGAAGAGCAGATGGGCCGAGGGCGTGAACGGGGCTGCCGGTTCGGCGTGGCAGGTGCCTGTGTAGAGGACGCCCAGCGGAGTTCGAGCCACGTGCGGCCGACCGTCAGCGGGAGCCGGATCGAGGGGCCGAAACCAGGGGCATGCCATCGCGGGCATATTACCATGAGCCCATGTCCGTGGACCGCATAGAGGCCTTGAAGTCGATGCTGGAGCAGGACCCGAACAGCGCATTTGCGCGTTACGGGCTTGCGATGGCCTACGTCAACGCCGGACAGGCTGATGAGGCGCTGCCTGAGTTTACAAAGCTCCTCGAAGCGCACCCCGACTATGCCGCGGGGTACTACCACTTGGGTCGCGCGCTGGAGGGCATGGGCCGCATTGACGAGGCTCGTGCGGTGATGGAGAAGGGTGTCGAAGTGACGACGCGAACTGGGGACGCGCATACCCGGAGTGAGTTGCAGGCGGCCCTGGATTTGTTGGGGGTGTGACCGCTGGGGTCGTGTTCTCAATGAAAGTACGCCCGGGTACCCGTGGCACCCGCAGGCCAGCGAGCCGGTAGCTCCTGGCTGCGGGCTGTTAGTGCTTAACGGGAAAGGCCTGCTCGAGAGCAAGGTTCAACGTGAGAACATTCACGCGCGGTTCGCCCAATACACCGAGATCACGCGCTTCGGTGTGGCGTTTCACAAGAGCCTGAACGGCAGCTGCCGCGGCGCCTCGTGCGGCAGCGACCCGTGAGACCTGCGTTGTGGCGTTGGCGGGCGTGATGTGCGGGTCAAGACCACTGCCGGAAGCGGTGACCGAGTCAGCGGGAAGCTGCCCGGTTGCGGCCGGGTTTGCCTTTCGGTACTCAGCGACGCTGCCTCTAACGCGGTCCATCAACTTCTGACTGGTCGGACCAAGGTTCGATCCGCTCGACGCGGTTGCGTCATATCCGGCTCCCGCGGCAGAAGGCCGGCCTTGAAAGAGATCGGGTCTGGTGAAGTTCTGGCCTACTAGTTTGGACCCGACGAACCGATCGTTCTTTAAGATCAGGCTGCCATTGGCCTGGTACGGAAAGATCAGCTGCGCAAGTCCGGTCACGATGCCTGGGTAAACAAGACCGGTGAGGATCGTGAGAACGACTGTCATGCGAAAAGCGGGAATAATCTGCTGCCACATGTCCTATGCCAGTCCGAGCAGTACAATCACTTTGTCGATCAGCCAGATCCCGGGAAAAGGCACGACAATGCCGCCGATTCCGTAGATCAGCAGATTGCGCCTTAACAGCGAGGCTCCGCTTTGGGGTGTGTAGCGGACTCCCCGCAGTGCCAGTGGGACCAGCGCGATGATGATCAAGGCATTGAAAATCACCGCCGCCAGAATCGCACTCTGCGGGTTCGCAAGCCCCATGATGTTCAGCTTGCCCAACGCCGGGTAAGTGATCATAAACATCGCCGGAATGATCGCGAAGTACTTTGCTATGTCATTGGCAATTGAGAACGTCGTGAGCGCGCCGCGGGTGATCAGCAGCTGCTTGCCAATGGCCACTACTTCGATGAGCTTCGTCGGATTGCTGTCGAGGTCGACCATGTTTCCCGCTTCCTTGGCGGCCATCGTGCCTGTGTTCATCGCCAGCCCAACATCGGCCTGCGCCAACGCGGGAGCATCGTTCGTGCCGTCGCCCGTCATGGCAACCAGCCTGCCGGCGACCTGCTCCTTTTTTATGTATTCAAGCTTTTCGGCAGGACTTGCTTCTGAAAGGAAGTCGTCCACTCCGGCTTCAGCCGCGATGGAAGCCGCGGTGAGCGGGTTGTCGCCCGTGATCATGACGGACCGAATGCCCATGGCACGTAACTGAGCAATACGATCCTTCATTCCTCCCTTTACGATGTCTTTGAGGTGAATGAAGCCCAGGACTCGCGAGCCTTCGGCCACAGCAAGCGGCGTTCCTCCCGACCTGGCTATTCGTTCGGACAGCTCCGTGAAATCTGCTGGCACCGTGCCGCCGCGCTCGCGAACGAAGTTTGCTATCGACTCCGATGCGCCCTTGCGCAAGTGACGGCCGTCGTAATCCACGCCGCTCATCCTTGTATAGGCGGTGAAAGGGATGAAATGAGCGTTGTGACTGCTGACGTCACGCCCTCTGAGGTTGTACCTTTCCTTCGCGAGAACGACCACGGAACGACCTTCTGGCGTCTCATCGGCAAGACTTGAAAGCTGGGCCGCATCGGCCAGCAGCTCGACCGTCTGTGCTTTGACGGGAATGAACTCAACCGCCTGGCGGTTGCCCATCGTTATGGTGCCCGTCTTGTCGAGTAGAAGTGTGTTGACGTCGCCGGACGCCTCGACGGCGCGACCGCTCATGGCAAGTACGTTGTGCTGCATCACGCGATCCATACCGGCGATCCCAATCGCCGAAAGCAAGCCGCCGATGGTCGTGGGAATCAGACACACGAGCAGGGATACCAGAACTGCAATGGTTGGTGTCGAGCCGGACCCCGCTGCGGCGACGCTGTAGGTCGCGTACGGCTGTAATGTGACCACAGCCAGGAAAAAGATCAGCGCTAATCCGGCTATCAGAATATTGAGCGCAATCTCATTCGGAGTCTTCTGACGCTCAGCGCCTTCCACCAGCGCGATCATTCGATCGAGAAATGTCTCGCCGGGATTCGAAGTGATCCGGATCCGAATCTGGTCCGACAACACTTTCGTGCCACCAGTCACGGCGCTCCGGTCGCCGCCCGATTCCCTGATGACCGGAGCCGACTCGCCGGTGATGACGGATTCATCAACGGTGGCGATTCCCTCGATGACCTCACCGTCTCCGGGAATAACGTCGCCCGCTTCGCACAGCACCTCGTCGCCGGACCGGAGTTTTGAGGCAGGTACATTCTCCAGGCGACCGCCAGCGGCAACTCGCTTCGCGATCGCGTCAGTCCTGGTATTACGTAGCGTGTCGGCCTGAGCCTTACCGCGTGCTTCCGCCATGGCCTCTGCAAAGTTGGCAAACAGAACCGTGAACCAGAGCCAAAGCGAGATCTGCAGACCGAATCCAACGTTGGGAGCACCGGCGATTGCGTCACGGAGCGTGAAGAACGTAACCAGAGCAGCGCCGACTTCCACTACGAACATTACGGGATTGCGCATCAGGGTGATCGGGTTGAGCTTTCCCACCGCGTCCCAGGTAGCCCTGCGGAATATCGCAGGATCCAACAGCGGACGAGACCGCTTCATGTGCTGGGGTAGCAGCACAGTTGCATCATCACCCCCGGGCTGAACAGGTCCGGGTGCAGTAAGGGTGCTCATCGATATGTCCTCAAAGCGCTAGAAAAGCCGGCCGTCATGCATCAGGAAGTGCTCGACGATGGGCGTCAGCGACAGAACAGGGAAGAAGGTGAGGGCGCCGATGATGAAAACGGAACCAACCAGCAAACCGACAAACAGGGGGCCATGTGTGGGGAAGGTTCCCGCAGATTCAGGCACCTTCTTCTTCGCCACCAGGCTGCCGGCGACCGCCAGCATCGGGACGATGATGAGGAACCTTCCAATGAGCATCGCGAGCCCGAGGGTCAGGTTGTACCACGGCGTATTGGCGCCAATGCCGGCAAACGCGCTGCCGTTGTTCGCAGTTGCACTGGTGTAGGCGTAAAGAATCTCAGCGAGTCCGTGAGGTCCGCTGTTGTTCAGATTGCCGGTTGCCGGTCCATACGCACCATTCCAATAGCCGTCCTTCTCGAAAGGCAGGACCGAACTGCCGTGAAGACCAGGATGCTAGCCGCAGTCGCGATAAGGGCCAGCATTGCCATCTTCACTTCCTTCTGCTCGATCTTCTTGCCCAAGTACTCCGGAGTTCTGCCAACCATCAAGCCGGCAATGAAGACGGCGAGAATCGCGTACATCAGGATGCCGTACATACCTGCGCCGACTCCGCCAAAAATTACCTCGCCGGTCTGCATGTTGAAGAGCGGCACAAGGCCGCCGAGCGGCGTAAAGCTGCCGTGCATGCTGTTGACGGCGCCGCAACTTGCGGCAGTGGTCACAGTCGCGAAGAGTGCGGATGCAGAGATACCGAAGCGGACTTCCTTGCCTTCCATGTTGCCGCCCGTTTGAGCGTCAGACGCAGCCTGTTCGACACCGAGCCCGGCGAGGATGGGGTTGCCCGCCTGTTCGGATCCGTAAACGACAAGCACGCCAGCCAGAAACATCACCGACATTACAGCGAAGATCGCCCAACCTTGCCGGGTATCGCCGACCATCTTGCCGAACGTGTGCGTTAGCCCGGCGGGACTCGCGAAGATCAGCCACATCTCGAAGAAGTTCGACAGCGGCGTAGGGTTTTCAAACGGTGTCGCTGAGTTGGCGTTGAGAAATCCGCCGCCGTTCGTGCCGAATTCCTTGATCGCCTCCTGGGAAGCCATCGGACCCTGCGCGATGGTCTGCTCTGTACCTTCCATCGTCTCTAGCTTCGTGTAAGCATCGAAGTTCTGCGGCACGCCCTGCCAGACGAGGAACAGTGCAGCAAGCACACTAACGGGCAGCAGTACGTAGACGGTGCATCGGGTCATGTCAACCCAGAAGTTGCCGATGGTGCTTGAGTTTTGTTTTGCAAAACCGCGGATTAGTGCCATGGCGACCGCGATGCCCGCTGCTGACGAGGCGAAGTTCTGAACCGCGAGTGCGGCCATCTGAACCAGATAACTCATCGTCGTCTCGCCGATATACGACTGCCAATTCGTGTTAGTCATGAAACTCACAGCGGTGTTGAAGGCAAGATCAGGAGTTACTGCCGTGGCGTTTTTAGGCGCCCCACTTGTTCCAAAGCCCATGGGGTTGAATGGGAGCAAACCTTGCAGGCGCTGCAGCAGGTACACGAACACGAAGCTGAAGAACGAAAACGCAAGCACAGAGCCGCAGTACTGAGTGCAAGGCTGCTCTGCTTCTTCTTTAACTCCGCAAAGCTTGTAAACCACACGTTCCACCGGACGCAGCAAAGGATGGAGGAGCGTCCGCTCCCCGGCGAACACCCGCGCCATGAACGCGCCCATGGGCTTTGTTGTGAGCAGGAGAATTCCGAAGTAGAGCAGAATCTGCAATACACCAAACGTCGTCATCATAAGCCCTTTAGAAGCGCTCAGGCTTCAGCAGCGCGTATAACAGGTAACAAAACAGCAGAACCGAGA
>DASQEG010000906.1:0-2925 GCA_035633775.1 Bryobacteraceae bacterium | reverse complement strand
ATCTGAAGCGGTGCTCTGTCAAAGCAACGCTTGAATCCTGTACGGTCACTTCGATGTCCGCGGGAACTCGATCGCGCGGACGATGCCTGAGGTCTTCGTCGCGGGGTCGTCGCGCTCGACGTATTCCACGACGATGATTCTGCCCGCGGGCTGTACGCCGCAGGTCATGTTGACAGCGTTTCCCGGAGCGTTCCGGTAGATGACGGTATCGGGGTTGTCAATCAACAGGACCGTCTGGCGTTGCCCGGACTTCAACTCCAGTCGGGCGCTCGTGCCGTCGCAGTGGACCTGCTGAAGAATGCCGCGCAGCTCGACTGTCTCTTCTCCGGGCCGTTTCAGCGACGCAACTTCATCGGACGGCGCGGCCGGAGGCGTTGGCATCGGTGCGAAGCTCTCGGCGGTCTGCGTCGCGTCTGCCCTCTTCAACGCCTGTTCGCGGCGGTCGAGATACTCGAGCACGTTGTTCGCTGCCGAGATATCGCCAAACTCTCTAGAGAACTTTCTCGCCTTCTCGGCTGCACTTCTCGCCTCCTGCCAGTTCTGCAGCTCGGTTGCGGCATATGCGATGCCCAGAAACAGGCGCGGCGCTCGTTCACCATCGATATTCCGGATCGTCGCAAATGCTTCGAAAGCGTCTTTATGGCGCTGAGTTTCGTAGAACTTCCACCCGAGCATCAAACGGGCGTCCAGATTGTTCCCGTTCAGCCGGAGGCTCCGATGGAGTGCACTGATTACTTCCGGCGCCTGATCCCGGTCGTTGGCGGCCACCCGGGCGTAGTCCCAGTACAGGTTCCAGGCCGGCGGCTCCTGCTCTATCGCTCGTCGAAAATGCTCACGTGCGCTCTTGAGGTCGCCCTGACGCCAGGCTCCGTGCCCGAGCGCCTCCCAAATCTCCCACCGTTTCGGGTTGTCAGCGGCAAGCCGCTGCAGTCTCGTCCTTGCCTCGTCCCACCGGTTCAGCATCATTACGAGGCGAGCGAGGTTCAACTCGACCGTGACCGGATCAGCCGGGGTCGGTTCGGCAATCGTCATCTTCTGCAGGCGTGTGTCGAAGAGTGCTCCGTTAAGCCTGTTTGTGCGGAAGTAGGCTTTCATGTCCGCACCTACCTGCTCAGCCGTGCGACCGTAAACCTTCACGAAGGCGTCTTCGGTCTTCTCCCCGGCTGATATCAGCGCCAGAAACTGCGACATCTTCCCGTTGAAACGCTGATCGAGCATCAGCATGTGAGTGAGCATCCAGCTCTGCGCGTACAGAATTCCGGAGCGATTCTTTTCGTTGTACTCGGGAGAATCGTGCCGCACTCCGAACAGCTGTTCGGGAGTCAGCCACTTCTCGTTCGCGAGCGAATAGCCGCGCCCCTGCGGCACGGAGCCAACAAGGACTTTGCCAGCCAGAGGCTTCATCGTGGAGTAGACCTCCGCGATTCCCTCGTTCAGCCACACCGGCAGCTTGAGGTCCAGATGTCGGATCAGCAGGTGCATGTACTCGTGAACCGCGATTGGATAGTTCTCCTCGCCGCCGCCCGACATGACAATGTAATCGCGCGACTGATCGCCGAGATAGTATGCGGATGCCACTTCGCTGGCTGAATACGGCTTGTAGTCTTTGGCGCTGCGAAAGAGAATGATCGTAACCGGAAGCCGGGTTGTAAGCGAGGTCGACTTCACTCGCATAAAGAAGTCGCGCACCTGCTCGAAGTACTCGATCGTCTTCCGGGCATCGCCGGCGCGAGCGTTTGTATAGAGCTGGAAGTTCGGGGACTTAATGTCCAGCCACTCCGAGGCTGCGCACGCGGGAACTGCCCCCAGCAGCAGCAAAAGAGCCACAGAATACCGCATATCGAATGGACAACGCTATCATGTCTGCGGCGTTTTTGCGTCTGCCGTTCGGGGTAAGGTTAGTTACTCGGACTGCAACTGCCGCGTGTGCCGCTCGGTGTGCGCAATCAGCAGGAGCAGCCAGTGATAGCCGTCCAGGCGCCCGAGCCCGGGCCTTGCCACCCGATGCCCGCGCAAAGGATCGTTGGTGTCGCGGATGTAGGCGACAGTCCGGTCACGCTCGGACCGGAAGTGCGTCAGCACCTCTGTGCGATCGAGCCATCGCCCTGTGGGACGCATGGTGGGCGGTGCTTCAGGCCTGCGCTGCGGATCGAGAACAGCTATCGGAATCCGCTCGTCCAGTTCAGACTGGTCGGGCGAACGTTCCACCGCGGGGCTCTTCAACAACTCGTTTTGCAGCATGCCGATGAGCTGCTGCTCTACAAGGACCAGGTGCTCGGCGATCTGCCCGGGGCTCCACTTTCCGGACTCCGGCCCGGGTTTCCAACGGTCCGCAGGGACGGCTTCAGCCGCAGTGACGAAGGCTGCGGCGGTACGCTCCAGGCCGTCGAGCAGGTGCCTCCGTTCCTGTGCGGTCAACGCTTCACTCATCTGGACAGGATCGCACTCCGCCGTCGCGAACGGCCAGGTCTGTCCCAAAAGCGGACACCTCGACACGGGGCGCAAGACCGAAAAGCCGTAGATTCGGCGAAAATTCGTGGCAACCTGCGTGCGCTAACGTAACCGGTCAAAACTATGGACGTACCTAGAAAAGGCGCAGCACGGAGCCGACTTATTCGGCGCATACTCCTCGGCGGCGTGCTCGTAATCGCTATTGCACTGGTGACGCTCGGGTTGTCGAGGCGGAAGCCGGCGGCCCCGCCAGTGGAGAGGGCAACGGTATGGATCGACGCAGTCAAACGCGGGCCTATGATACGGCAGGTGCGAGGTCTCGGAACGCTCGTGCCTGAAGACATTCTGTGGGTGCCGGCGCTGACCGATGGGCGCGTGGAGAAGATCCTCGTCCGGCCCGGCGCGATCGTGAAGGCTGAAACGGTCATCCTCGAGCTGAGCAACCCGCAGCTCCAGCTCGACGCGTTGAATGCC
>DASQEG010000905.1:0-3912 GCA_035633775.1 Bryobacteraceae bacterium | reverse complement strand
GTTTGACATTCGTTCCTTCCGGCTGAAATAGCGTCTCCTGCCCCGGCGTGAACTTCCCCAGACCAGGCAGCACAGCGGCCTCTCCGTCGCGCAGCTGTTTGATGATCTCGTGCACGACCGAATCGAGCCGGTCGGCTGCTTTGGCTGGCGAGGTCTTCGACATCTCGGCCAGACGTTGAATCAATCGATCCATACTGGATGGCATAGTAGCGCCGGCCGTAGTGTGCGAGAACCGCTTCGAGGCGTTGAAACGGCAAGTTAGGTTTCAGATTTCAATAACTTCGACAGGCTTCTTACTGCTGTGAACGGCTTCTGCCTACTCACCGAAAAGCTTGCGAAAAAACCGTCTGGTGCGGATCCGTATATCGCTCAGTGTCTCGGGCAAGGTTCCAACTTCCAGCTGTTCCGGCACCCATCGCTTCACCAACGCAGTAAGTGCCGCAAGGTGGACCGGCGACTGCGGAAGCCTCCCCTCCGCCTGCCCTGAATACACACGCAGCCCGTGATCGATGGCGCGGTACAGCGTTGCGGCCGTAGAGAGGAAAGCAGCGTCCTCCCGGTCAATGTGACCAGTGGTCTCGACAATGTCAATACGCTCGGGCGTGTTCAGGACCCGGAAGAAGATCCCGGCGCTGCGCAGCCTCAGGTACATCAGCGCGAAATCAATGTCGTAGTATCCGCCCGAGCCGGCTTTCAGCGGGTGCGACTCGCCGGACTCACGCTCCAGTCTCGCCCGCATGTCGCGCAGTTCGTCCCGGCTGCGGCCGCTCTGGCCGTAACGACGCCAGTCTACCTCCTGGACCTCGTGGAGAAACGCCGTGCCGCGTGCGGCGTTCCCGGCGATCGCGCGGCTCTTCATCCACGCAATGCCTTCCCATGCCTCGGCACGGTTGGCGAGATAATCCCGGCACACTCCCGCCGTCTGCACCAGAGCACCGGAACGACCCTCCGGCCGAAGCCGTGTGTCGACCGTGAACATCACGCCCTCACCCGTGTACGCGCTGATCAGGCTCACCATGCGCTCTGCGACGCGCGTCCAGAACCGCGTCTCGGCGGCATCCTCGTCGGGCAAAACAAAGTTCAGATCCGCATCCGAGCCAAGGTCGAACTCGCGCATCCCAAGACGTCCCAGGGCGATCACGATCATTTCATCGCGAGGCTGGTAGCCGCGCTGGACGGGCGGATGCGCTGCCAGAACATCCTGCAGTGCGAAGTCATACGCGGCTCGAACGATGGCGTCAGCCAGATCCGAAGTGCGGCCAAGTGTGTCGAAAATCGGTGCTGCTCCGCAGATGCTCTCGGCCTGGATGCGAAGCATCTCTCGCCGGAACAGGCCCCGCAACTCGGACGCGCCTCCCGCCTTAGCCGTCAGGTGGCCGTAGTCGGGCGCCTCCCTCGAACGTGCCTGCGCCACCTGCTCAATTCCTTCAGGACGACGGATCAGCTCTTCGGCGAAGTATGGACTGAGCTCGAAAAGCTCGACCGCATCCCGCGTGAGTTGCGCGCTCGCGTCCATCTGCTGCAAGAGTGCCGGCCGCGCAAGCACATTTTCGAGAAAGGCCTCGAACGCGCTCTGGCCTCGATGCAGGCCCGACGCCTGCACAACTGCGGCGATGCCGGGCGCCTCCGCATCGAGAAATCGCAAGAGATTCGTGACCGGCGCGTGCGCCGGCGTTTCGGGGGACTCGGTGCCGCTGGACGGCGTCGCAGCGCTGTAGTAAAGCGGCTGCTGAGCGTGAATGACGCGGTCATAAGTGGACTGAACTTCCTCCAGGTGAATGTTCAGCTGATGAACGAGCTTTGCGCCAGTGGGCAAGCGCCCAAGCTCGGCGGCGGGCATGCGCCTTGCCAGCCGGTCAAGCTGTTCCGGTTCGTGCGGCAGCGTGTGCGTTTGCCGGTCTTCGTCGATTTGCAGGCGGTGTTCCAAATGCCGCAGGAACTCATACGCACACGCCAGCCTCGAGTACTCGCTCGACGAGATCAGAGCCTTGTCATGCAGGCGCCGAAGCGCGAGCAGAGTCCCCGCCTGCCGCACCCATGGCTCACGGCCGCCGTGCAGCCTTTGCAGACACTGGACCAGAAACTCTATATCCCGAATACCTCCCCGCGTAAGCTTAATGTCAATACCAGCGGCTGCCGCTTGCCTGCGAGAAGCCAGCTTTTCACCGATTCGCTCCCGGGTAGCCGACACAGCCTCGACTGCCGAAAAGTCGAGCGTCGTCGAGTAGATGCGCGGTTCGACAGAGGCCAGCAACTCCCCTCCCGGCCCTGCCTCGCCAGCCGCGACACGTGCTTTGATCAGCATCTGCAGCTCCCAGTCGCGTGCTCGCGACTGGTAGTAGGCTTTCGCACCTTCGAGGGACAGGCAAACTTCGCCGTGTCTTCCGTCAGGCCGCAGCCGCAGATCGACTCGATAGCACTGGCCCTCGGGTGTGTACGCCGACATCAGCTCCGTGAGCTGATTCACCGCTTTTACAAAGAACTCCTTGTTGGAAATCCGCGACGGACCGGACGTGCTGCCATTTCCCGAGTAGACGAACATCAGATCGATGTCCGAGCTGTAATTGAGCTCCCTGCCTCCGAGCTTGCCCAGTGCAATTGCAGAAAAGCCGCAGCGATCGGTTCCGCACATGGGCTCGCCGAACCGCTCCGCGAGGGCCTGCCGAACCTGCCGCCACGCGGTATCGAGGATGGCATCCGCCACCGCGCTGATCTCATCCGTGATCTCCGCCAGAGTTGTCAGGCCAAGGGCGTCGCGCAGCAGGATTCGCAGAAGCTGCCGACGTCGAAAGCGCGCAAACGGCAACGGCGCTGGAACGACATCGAGCGTGGATGCGAGTTCTGCCTTCAGTTCTTCCACCGTTCTGCCCCGGTGCAGATCGTCATTCGCGACCAGCACCTCGAAGATGCCGGGCTCGCGCACGACTGCTTCGGTCAGAAACCGGCTGCATGAGAACACAGCGGTCAGGCCCGGAATTCCGTAGCGGGTGGAGTCCAGCCGCGCTGTCACTTCGGGGTGACGAATGCGAAAATTCTGCAGATCGGGAAGCAGCACGGACGCAGCCGATTGTAGCGTCCCAGGCTGTGTCATGATGTTGCTCACATGATGCGCAGATTCGCATTCGCAGCCATCCTGGCGTGCGCTCTTTCCGGTGCTGCTCCGGGCGTTTACCTTGTCCTGCAGAAGGGTGCCAGTTCTCTGGCCTGGTACACGCCGGAAGGCAAATTGATGCACAGCGTTCCCGTCGGGCAGCATCCTCATGAGATGGTTCTCTCGCGAGACCGCAAGCTGCTCTACACCACCGATAACGGCACAATGAAGATCGAGCATGCCGGGACTGGCGGGAACACGGTCAGCGTTATCGACGTGGCAGGGCGCAAACGGGTGGCGCAGATCTCGACAGGCGAGTTCCGACGACCTCATGGCATCGACATCGACAAAGCCACCGGACGCATCGCCGTTAGTACCGAGTTGCCTGACAAGCTGCTGATCATCGACCCGGCTAAACGAGCGGTCGTGAAAACTTATGACACGAAGGGCAAGACGTCGCACATGGTGACGTTCGGCCACCGCGCCGAGTATGCATACGTCAGCAACAGCAGTTCTGGAAACGTCGCCGCCGTCCGGCTATCAGATGGCGAGGTGAAGCTGATCCCCACGGGGACCCGTCCCGAAGATTCCGTGCTCTCGCCTGACGGACGGCATCTGTATGTCTGCAATCGGGAAAGCGCGAACATCAGCGTCATCGATACTGCGCAGAACGCTGTCGTCGGCCAGATCGCAACCGGAAAAGGCCCGGTACGCCTCGAAGTATCGCCCGACGGCAAGACGCTCGTATATGCGCTGATGCATGACAAGCAGGTAGGCTTCGCCGACACTGCCTCACGGAAGCAGACCGGCACGGTCAGCGT
>DASQEG010000904.1:0-3313 GCA_035633775.1 Bryobacteraceae bacterium | reverse complement strand
CAATGGTCCGATCTTCGTCTCGGTTCAGGCCGGGGCGTTTCGCGCCGATCTTCTGGAGCGCGGCAGTGCACCCGCTCCGATCGAAGACTTCACGGTTGAGCTCGATGCCTCAGCGATCCGAACGAAGCCTTCTGAGCCCTTCCGTGAGGCCCAGACAGCTGTCGATCTGAGCGCCGCCGAACGCATCGTTTCCGTAGGCAGGGGCATACGTGAGAAAGAGCATTTGCAGATCGTGGAACAGCTCGCTGCGGCGATGGGTGCCGAGATCGCCGCTTCACGGCCGATTTGCGACAACGGCTGGCTGCCAATGGAGCGACAGGTTGGAAGCTCCGGCCAGACGGTCTCGCCCAAACTCTACATCGCAGTCGGAATTTCTGGAGCGATTCAGCACCTGGTAGGGATGAAGGGGGCCAGGACAGTGGTGGCCATCAACAAGGATCCCGAAGCGCCCATCTTTGAGATCGCCGATTACGGAATTGTCGGCGACCTGTTTGAAATCATCCCGGCGCTGAATGCAGAGTTGCAGAAACTGCGAAGCTGACCACCTTTCGCCCCAAGGTACACTGGCGGGGATGATGTTCCGCGGTGCACATATACTCCTGATCGAGGATAGTCCTGCCGATGCCCGATACACCCAGCTGGCACTGGAGGAACTCGGAATTGCCAATAAGCTGACCGTCCTGGCCGATGGCGAGCAGGCGATCTTTTATCTGTACAGGAAAGGTGAGTACGCCAACGCCACTCCGCCAGATTGCATTCTGCTGGATTGGAACCTGCCCAAGGCCGACGGAAGTGAAGTACTGGAGATCATCCGCCGCGACCGTCAGTTTGACGACATACCGGTCATTGTGCTGACGGGGTCCCGTGAGCAGACCGATGTGCTGCAGGCCTACGCGCTCAAGGCCAGCGGCTACATTACCAAGCCGGTGGACCTCAGCGCACTTCACACCATCATGGACACCTGCGACTTCCGCATCGTGCTGACCACCCGCACGACAGCTGCACAGGCATCGTAGCCCCGGTTGTAACATTAGACTTACGAATGCAAGCTCTGCTCGAGACGCTTAAGCCGGGCGAAAGCGACTGGCTTTTGGCGCAGGCAATTGACCCCGCGCGGCTGCCGGCTCACATTGCCGTGATTATGGATGGCAACGGCCGGTGGGCGAACCGCCGGAATATGCCTCGCGTGGCTGGTCACCAGGCCGGTATCGATCCGGTGCGCGGCATCGTCGAGAGCTGTGCCCGGCTCGGGATTCGTGCACTGACTCTTTATGCGTTCTCAGTCGAGAACTGGAAGCGGCCGCGCCACGAAGTTGAGACCCTCTGGCGCCTCCTTCGCTTCTACTTGCGTCGTGAGATCCCGAAGCTGATGCAGAACAACATCCGTCTGCATGCCATCGGACGCCTGCATGCGTTGCCGCATCACGTCCAGGAAGAGTTGGAGAGCGCTGCGGCGGCAACATCCGGGAACACTGGCCTTGCGGTCAATCTCGCGATCAACTACGGCGGAAGATCGGAGATCGTCGACGCCGTGAATCGGCTGCTCCGGGAGTCTCCTGGGACTGAGGTCGATGAAGATGCGATCTCGAGGCATCTGTACACGGCCCACGTTCCCGATCCCGATCTGCTGATCCGCACATCGGGCGAGTTGCGGGTCAGCAACTTCCTCCTGTGGCAGATTGCTTACGCCGAGATCTACGTGACCGAGACCCTCTGGCCGGATTTCACGAGAGTCGATCTGCTGCAGGCGATCCTCGAGTACCAGAAGCGCGACCGGCGCTTCGGCGGTGTCAAGTCGGACCACGCCGTCGCAGATCCTGCCGGAGTTGAACCGTTAACGCCGGCTCGATGAGGCGCTTCGTTACCTCAGTTGTTCTTGCCGCGTTTGCTCTGTCCTGCATCTTTTTCGCTCCAGCACCACTCCTGTTTATCGTTGTAGCCGGCGTGGCGTGCCTTTGTTATCGCGAGTTCGCGCGCATCGCGCGGGGCAGCGGTGTTGAGGGCCCGCTAGGCTGGGGCATGGCGGCCGGAGTGGCGGCAATGATCTGGCCGGAGAGTATTCCCGTTATCACGGTACTTGTACTTTCGGTCGCCCTCGGACTGCAGGATCTTGGCCGTGCTCTGGGGTTCGCGGCCGCCGTGGCGCTCGGTCTGGTTTATATCTTTCTTCCATGGCGCAACGCCTGGGATCTGCGGCTGATCCACCCTTACTGGCTCTTCTTCGCACTGGCGATCAACTGGATCGGCGATGTAGCCGCGTACTTCACCGGTCGCAAGTTCGGGCGCCATAAATTGGCTCCGCGCGTCAGTCCCGGGAAGAGCATCGAAGGCGCTGTCGGTTCCATGTTCGCTTCCGCGGTGTTCGGTGTGGCGTTTGCCGTTGCAACAGGTATCGGTACGTCGATGTTCGAGGTGTCTGTTCTGTCTGTCCTTGCCAACGCCGCCGGGCAGGCCGGCGACCTTGCAGAATCAGCCATGAAGCGCGGCGCCGGTGTGAAAGACAGCGGAACTCTGCTCCCTGGACACGGTGGGGTCCTCGACCGCCTGGACAGCAGCCTGTTCTCACTGCCAGTCGTCTACGCCTGGCTGCAGTGGGTATCGCCTCTATTCGCAGGAGGAGTGTAGATGACCCGTCAAATCGCAGCACTGATCGGTGTTTCGGCGCTGAGCGCCGACTCGCAATCAGGGACGATCTTGCTTACGGCATGGGCTGGGGTGTGTTAACCAGGACTGCGTTCGGACCAGCATTCTTCAAAAAGGGTCATGGCGACGGGGCTCAGAATTACATTATCTGCTTCGAGCGGCGCCGGGCGTGCATGATTCTGCTGACCAACAGCGACAATGGCGAGCTTGCCTTTCGCCCACTGCTGGAGCGACTCTTCGGCAACACAGCGACACTCTGGGAGTGGGAAGGTTACACGCCTTTGTATATCGAGCAAGCCCGGAAACAGCGCAACTAGACCTCCGAGGCCGTCCAGCGACGGGCGTCGGTGGCTTTCCCGCTTTCCTCGTCGGCATCGACGATCACGGCATGAAATTCGACTCCGCCTCGCGCTGCTTCCATTCGCGCCGGAACTCCGGTCAGAAATCGCCGCATGACGATGTCTTTTTCCACACCGATGACGGAGTTGTACGGCCCTGTCATGCCGCAATCTGTCTGGTACGCAGTCCCGCCGGAGAGGATGCGCGTGTCGGCTGTCGGGATGTGGGTGTGGGTTCCCACCATGGCGGACACTCGGCCATTCAGATGCCATCCCATCGCGACCTTCTCGCTCGTGAGTTCGGCATGGAAATCGACGAAGCGTACCTTTAC
>DASQEG010000903.1:0-7536 GCA_035633775.1 Bryobacteraceae bacterium | reverse complement strand
AGCCGTGCCGGAACCTAAGGTAAAACTACAGGCGATGCTCGGTTGTCGATCCTGGCAACGAATACGTCATTGCTGCCTTTCAGAGTGCCCGAGTACGCTCCTGGTGTGGTCGGCAGGTTGGCAGAGAATGTGGTGCCCGCGACGTAGAGATTCGCGGCGGAATCGAGGGCGATCCCAGCCACGATTTCTTGGGCACTTCCGCCTAGGAAGGTTGAGTAGAGCAAAACAGAACCTGAAGGGTTGAACTTTGCAATCGATATGTCCTGATCTCCGGCCGGGCTGGGCTGGAACGCATCCGTAGTAACTGGAAAGCAACCTGAAAAGGAACATTGGGAGGGTCCTACATAGGCAGTTCCCGCGGGACAACGGCCACCGCACCGTACGGCTGGTAGAAGTATCCAAAATGCGGCTCCAAAGCTGTTGCATAGATGTATGAACTCGCTGCGGCGTTAAGCCTTAGCAGCCCACCAGATGACGAACTCGCGGAGGCAGGTACGCGCCTGCTGTCGTCTCGAAACCTTGCTCTTTGGTACCCAGGACAAAGACTTCACCTGCCCTAAACTGCGGCAGCAGTGGGGGTAATGCCTTTTAGTTTGGTCGAGTAAATGAGAGCCGTTCCTTCCGGATTCAGCTTTGTCACGAAGCCCGGGGCTCCGGCAGTACCGGCCGGGTAGAGAACACCACTGGTGGTAGGAAAGTTTGCTGACGTGGTCCAGCCAGTCACGTACGCATTGCCGTCCTGCTGGACGGCAATGTCGACAGCCCGGTCGTCACCCGCGCCACCCAGGTACGTTGCGTAAATCGCACCCCGTTCCTGTCGGATTCAAGCGTGTGATGAACAAGTTTATTGCGCCGCCCGACTCCCGTTGGTATGCACCGGCTGTACTGGTCTCCCCCGGCGCCGCATTGATTGCAACGTACGCACTGCCGTCGCTTCCCAGGGCAATTCGAGCCGGCGGGTAGAATCCGGCGTTGACATACCCGGTAAGGTATACAAGTCGGTCGGCTGCAGATGAGATCTTGGCCGCGAACACACAGCTGCCGCACGCAATGTACGCGCCGGGCGTCGTTACCCGCTGTCCGTAGCCTGTCAGGAAGACATTGCCCGCCGAATCGACGGCCAAATCATGCAGTTGCTCTTCTGACGGTCCGCCGATAAACGTTGCATACAGCAAAGTCGTGCCAGTAGGGTTCAGCTTGGCAACGAAAATTTCGCGGCTATTGGCGAGTTGCGTATCCAGCGCCCCAGCAGTCGTCGGAAAGTCGATCGACGTCGTTGTGCCGCCGACGTAGGTATTACCTGCAGCGTCCACTCCAATACCGACAGCCTGGTCGTCCCCACTGCCGCCGAGGTAGGTCGAGTAGCTCAGCACGGGGTCAATGACGAGCGGGGGGTCGCGCCGATACTTACCGACGGAGAAGGCAACGCGAGAACCTGTCGTGCGGAAACGTCCCGGCACGGTCACCCGGCGGCCTTCGATCTCCTGATACACAACCGGTCGGTGAAAGCGGAGGTCTCCGCCTTCCGCGGCCACGACCAGGTCGCCCCCGGGCTCTACCCGGACCCGCTTTGCGCCTTCAAAGTCGAGTTTGATGGAGGCGAGATCGGCTCCGGGGGCAACAATAAAGTCGTACTCGAGTTGCTTTTCTTTGCCGTAGTAGACGAGGTCCACGCCCGGGTACACGCCCCAGGGAGGATACCGCAGCGCTGGCCCCACCGGGGGCGCAAAGCAGTGTCGTCAAGAGACGATAGTTCACAGCGCAGCGAGCATATCACAATTTGAGAGAGCGAATATGACTGCAATAGAGGGTTAATACTGACTTTTCGCTTTTTGTTCTGGGCTTTCTAACGATGCCGCGGCTTTCTCCGGCTGTACTGCGGGCGAAAAGGACTCAAGGACGGGGTGCGACTTGCATCATCGTAGTTATCCGGCGGATGGCGAGGGGGGAGCCAACACTCCCTTATCGTCGCCGTTCACTCCCCAGCCAGTTGAGAGCGCTCGAGGTCCACAACAGGTCTTTGCACACCATTTCGCCCCTGGGCGCGTATCCACTCGCGGAGTGCCGCTGCACACGCCGGACCTGCAACCCACGCGGTCGCATCAACCTCGTAGTGAACGTTGCACGCGCCGCAGTCGACGACGTACGAATGCATCCCGAGCTCAATCTGGGCAGGCTCTCCACACAGAAAGCATCCGGTGGGCTGTGGGACGCGTACGACTGCACCCATGCCGTGAGTGGCAGGCGGAGGCAAAACGTCGTTCATCTCCCGATCTGACACGCCATGAGACTCCTTAGGGGCGTCGTCTAGAGGTGCAGTACTCGGGTTCGTTGTGGGAGATGAGGGAGGATCCTGACGTGCGGATCGAGCACGCTGCAGCTTCGGTCTAATCGGAGAGAGATGGCGAGCTCAGGCCTATTCGGCAAAGCTCGGAGGTGGGCACCGCGGCGACTCGCATGCTGCGCGTTGAAAGAGAGGGCGGCACGGCTGTCCACCGTACCGCCTGATCGCACACCGCTCAGAAGGAGTCACCGCGGTTCGAAACAACCAGTCAACACTGGTTACTTACGGCTGGTTCCAGATTGGCCGCTCTGCGATCCGGAAGAGCCTGAGCCGCTCTGTGATCCGGAAGATCCTGAGCCGCTCTGCGACCCAGAAGAGCCTGACCCCGTCTGTGAGCCCGAGGACCCTGAGCCAGTCTGCGATCCGGAAGGGCCTGAGCCACTCTGCGATCCAGAACCCGATGAGTTACGCCGATTGCGCTCGGACTGGCCACCCGATCCCGAGCCGGAACCTGAACCTGAGCCTGAAGTCGAGCCGGCGCCCGAGCTGGACCCTGAACCACTCTGAGTCCCCGAGCCTGAACCAGAGCCGGATCCACTCTGACCGCTCTGCGAACCTGAACCAGAGCCGGATCCGCTTTGCCCGCTTTGCGAACCAGAAGTGGATGAACCAGACCCACTCTGTGAGCCCGAGGCTGACCCTGAACCGCTCTGCGATCCGGACCCGCTCTGAGAGCCCGATCCGGTTTGCGAACCCGAGCCGGATCCCGAGCCCGAACCGGACGTGCCTTGTCCGCTCTGTGTACTTGAGCTGGTCGAGCCGGAACTTTGGGCAACGACAGGGAACACGGCCAGAATTGACAACACCCCTACTGACATCAGCTTGCGCATAATCACTCCTTGGTGCGACAGAGTCGACCGTTGAATCAGTACAGCGGCCGCTCAAACGATCTCGTACAGTGGACGCTGCAAGATGAATCCCGGCACACACCCTCGGATAAATCAGGGTACGTGCAGGCGAGTTGGCTGAGACTGAAGAGACTTGGGGAGGAGAGGAGCTTGTGAAACGCTGGTAGGCGCGGCAGGACTCGAACCTGCGACCCTCTGCTTAGAAGGATTCGGAGTGATCTCCGAAGCGTCTATCGCTTACATCTGACTTCCAGTCTTTCCAACAGCTTGGTAAATCTGCTTTTCGCTAGAGGATCTGAAATCGAATTGTCGGGACGGTAAAGAAGTCCTACGGATACAAGCGACTTCACATGGTTGTCAAGGAAGGTTCGCAAGGTCTGCGATGGCGTCTCCGGTGTCGGACGAGATATTTGCTCACGCTCGTCTCTCCGATACGATGCCGAGCTTCAGAAGCTCGCCGTGGATCGCGGCGCGCTCCCCAGACTGGGTTCTCCTTGCTCATGCGGCGGATCAGATGCGAAATTGGCGCGCGACCGGCGGGCGGCCCGGCTTGCCGCGGCGGACCTTCCACGTCCAGAAGAGGCGAACTGCCTTGCGCTTCCAGGCAACGACTGTTTCAGGCTTGACGATGACGAGCGCCGCGCGCCAACCTGTCCAAACGCGGACAGCCAAACCCACAGGAATCGGTCAGCTGTGTCCAACGTCGGGCGCTTGTTCGCAGAGCGTTGAAGAACCACGATCTGATGCCGGAGTGCAACAACTTGCAATTGCAGTGCAGCGTGAGTTTTCAGAGTGGATGAAGCTCCGGCGAGCAGGATTGCGAGCCATCCCGATAACCAATCACAATTTTGCTAATCAAGTGCCTACCACGATCTCAGTCATTTCGGAGTTTGCGAGAGGGACAACCGGCGACCTAATTAGAGGCAAGACCACACAGGTGATCTGGATCAAAGGATCGAGAGGCAAAAGCGTGTAGTGTGACCGTGTTCAACCGATGGCACCTGAAGCCGATCCTGAGGTCGAATTCTTACGCGAGTTCCACAACGCATCTGTCGCGCGCGAAAGACGGCCCAACTCCGAGGGAGGTGGAAGCGCAGGCAAGAATCATCAGGACGCCGCTGGTCGGTGGAGTTCACAGCCGCTATGGACAAATCGCCGCATGATTCCCGGCAGTCATGTTGGCGAAAGGTAATCACCGGTGCTCCGAACACTTAGACTTTCGTCACGACTGAAACACGCACCAGGCACATCAGCTTAGCTGAGCCGGTGTCACCCCTTCGAGAGATGCACGCTGGTACGGCACGTCCGGGCGCGGCTCGGTCCGCGCAAGGATGCTTCGCAGGCAGCGGTCAATCCACAAACGGGTGATTTTTTCCTGCACTCCGTTCTGAGCCAGCCTTGTCCGCAGTGTGGCGAAGTCCACCTTATCCAGCGGCTGATCCTGGTTCGCGCAGGAGAACACCACATGTTCTTCGTTAGTAACAGGATCCTTGTGCAGTTGAAGGCACTGTGCGCAGATCTCCTTCATCATGCACTGCATTGGCGAGTTGATGCTGCCGATTGCATGATGATCCGGCTTCAGATAAGGCTTCAGCGCGGTATGACGAGCCTTGGCCACGGCGTTCATCATTCCATCGGAGCCGATGGCGATCACGCGATCGACAGACTGCAGCCGGATCGGCGGATCACCAAGTTCTCCGGAAGCATACGCCACCATTGCTGCGACGATGTTGCCAACGAAGGCGCGATCCTGCACACGTCCGGGAGTGAATCCCGGCGCTTCATCGCAGCACCAGATAACGACATCTGCCGCGTTCTCGATCTCCGGCACTTTGTAGCGGTCGATTATCTTTTTATAGCCCGCGAAATACACGACGCGAGAGCCTTTGTCACGCAGCGTCTGACCGATTGAAAACAGTACTGCGTTGCCGAGTCCACCGCCCGCCAGGAGCACAGTCTCTTCGGCAGGTGTTTCCGTCGGTGTGCCCGTCGGGCCCATCAGGATAACGGGTTCGCCCGGCTTAAGAAGCGAGCACAAATCGGATGATCCGCCCATCTCGAGAACGATGGTAGACAGCAGTCCCTTCTCCCGGTCCACCGAAGCACCGGTCAGCGCGAGTCCCTCCATTGCCAGTGTCGTTCCGTTCACGCGGTTTGCAAGCGACTCAAAGTTCTGAAGCCGGTAGAACTGACCTGGTTCAAACGCGCGTGCAGCCATGGGCGCCTTAATGATCACTTCTACGATATTTGGCGTGAGTCGCACTACGTCATGCACGACGGCGCGGAGTTCGCGATTCAGTTGCCCTATAAGGCCCGCAGCTGAGGAGGGCGGCACTTTCGCGAGTACACGCGAAACGATTGGATAGCCTTGTTTTGCGCTCCCCATGGCCTTCACCACGTTTCCTGAGTACGAGGGATGCAGATCTCCGAAGAAACTGGCGGCCTTGCCGTCCTCGCGAAGCGACACAAGGATGCGCGGTTCCGCAGGCTTAGCCACGCGCTCCGGCCTCACCGGATTCCCGTCCTCATCGAGCGCGCGGAAGTGCTTACCGTCGAGAACAACGTTGTGTTCGTCCTCGCGCGCCAGCACCGTATTTGGTTGAGTCCCGGCGGCAACCAAAATCGAACGTGCAGGCAAAGTGACCTGCTCGCCGGACCGGCGCAGCGTATTGGATGTCGGGTCGAGCTCATACCGAGCAAGCTTCAGCGCAGCCGCGTGGCCAAACGCATCGACCTGAACTTCCTCCGGAGAAAGGCACTCCGCAAAGCGCACACCCTCTTCGAGTGCCTTGTTGACTTCTTCGTGATTCAGCGTGTAGCTGGGAGAATCGATCAGCCGGCGGCGATACGCAATGGTCGATCCACCCCACGAGTTCAGCAGGCTGATGATGTCGGCCTGACGACCTTCGCGCGCAGCGGCGGCGCGCTCGGCCCGGATTGCCCGTGCGTGCTGGAGAAACTCGTCCGCCGTTTCCTTCTCCTCGGTAGTCATGCCCTCGCGAATGTGATCCTCCCCGTGTTCCTCGACGAGCGTTTCATAACGCATGAGGAACTTCTCCACCTGCACGACGTAGTACGCGAGCGATTCGGTGGCGGTGTCGATTGCGGTCAGTCCGCCGCCAATGACAACGATTGGCAGACGAATCTGGAGGTTGGCAAGAGACTCTGTTTTCGCTGCTCCTGTCAGTTGCAGCGCCATGAGAAAGTCCGACGCTTGGCGCACTCCTCGGGCGAGCCCGTTCTTCATAGGGATCACGGTTGGGCGTCCCGCGCCCATGCAGAGCGCCACATGATCCAATCCGAGGTCAAACGCGCGATCCATCGTCAGGGTGCCACCGAAGCGGACCCCGCCGAACATGGTGAACTCGCGCCGGCGTTCCAGCAGAAGCCGAATAACCTTCAGGAAGTTCTTGTTCCAGCGGACGGTGATACCGTATTCTGCGACACCGCCAAAGCCGGCCATCGTGCGCTCATTCAGTGACTCGTAGATATCCCGGACGTCTCGGATCGGCTTAAACGGAACTCGCTCGCCGAGAGGAGTGACGCCCGACAACTCAGGCGGCAGAGGCTCGATTTTGAGACCATCGATGCCGACGACCGTATGGCCGTCGTTCATCAAATGGTGCGCCAGTGTGAAACCCGCGGGACCCAGACCGACGACGAGTACTTTGTACCCGCTCGCCGGGCGTGGGACGGGGCGGCTGAAGGTCAGTGGATTCCAACGCGTGAGCAGGCTGTAGATCTCAAAGCCCCACGGCAAATCCAGCACATCTTTGAGCGATCGCGTTTCTGCCTGTGGGATGTCGACCGGGTCCTGCTTCTGATAAATGCAGGACTTCATGCAGTCGTTGCAGATCCGGTGCCCGGTGCCTGCGCACATCGGATTGTCGATAGTAATCAAAGCCAGAGCAGCGATCGCATTCCCGTTCTGCTTTGCCACGTGCATCTCCGAGATTTTCTCGTCGAGCGGACAACCGTTCAGCGTTACACCAAAGAAGCTGCTTTTGAACTCACCCGTCGTTTCGCGCAGTCCGGTCGAGCAGGAGTCCTTACCCTGGTTGTGGCACTTAATGCAGTAATGCGCCTCATCGAGCGCGCGCCGCAGATCAGCGCCTGGGTCCGTCAGTTCAAATCCCTGTCTCTCGCGCCAGTGCGACGGATGCAGTTGGAACGCGCTCACGCCCGCCACTTCGGCCGTCTCAGTGTGAACCAGCCGCAGAGGATCGAGTTTCTGTGGCAGCTTGAAGAGGACGTCGTTGCGATGCTTCGCACGGCCTGCGGGCGACAAGGCGGCCCAGGCCGCATAAAGCGCCGCCGTCTCGAGCTGTTGTGCGTGCGCTGTTT
>DASQEG010000902.1:0-6438 GCA_035633775.1 Bryobacteraceae bacterium | reverse complement strand
GACACTCCGAGGCGAAGCGCAGGCCGGCGGGAAGGTGAAGCAGGCGGAGGGTATTCGATGAGAACCGCTGCGCTCCTTTTGTTCCTGACGTGGGCGGCGTCTGCGCAACTCACTTACGAGCGCCTCGTAAATGCCGCGAAGGAGCCGCAGAGCTGGCTTACGTACTGGGGCGACTACTCCGGTGTGCGTCACCGCGAGCTCGATCAGATCAACGTCTCGAATGTCGCGAACATGAGGGTCGAGTGGATCTACCAGACGGGTATCCGCGGCGCGTTTGAAACCGTTCCGCTGGTGGTGGACGGCGTGATGTACATCACTGCGGGAGATGGCCTCGCGATGGCGCTGGACCCGAAGAGCGGTCGGGAGCTGTGGCGGTACAAATATTCTCTCGATCCGGAGATGCGGCTTTGCTGCGGAACGGTGAACCGGGGACTTGCCATGCTCGGCGACCGGCTGTTTATGGCCACGCCGGACGCGCACGTAGTTGCACTCGATGCGCGTGACGGCAAGTTGCTGTGGGACGCGGAAATGGGCGACTACCGCGCCGGCTACGGAGCCACCGTGGCACCAATGGTTGTGAAGGACAAGGTCATCGTCGGCGTTTCGGGCGGTGAGTTCGGCATTCGTGGTTTCGTCGATGCCTATGATGCCGCCACAGGTAAGCGGGCCTGGCGTTTCCACACAGTCGCGGCCAGGGGGGAGCCCGGCGGGGATACGTGGCTGGCGGATTCCTGGAAGCGCGGCGGCGGTGCGACGTGGCTAACGGGAACTTATGACCCGCAGCTCAACCTTGTGTACTGGCCGGTTGGCAATCCAGGTCCGGACCTGTACGGCAAAGACAGGCTGGGGGACAATCTGTTCACCAACTGCATGGTGGCGCTGGACGCCGATCCGGGGAAGCTGCGCTGGTACTTTCAATTCACTCCGCACGACACGCACGACTGGGATGCGAACGAAACGCCCATGCTGCTCGACCTCGAGTGGAAGGGCAAGCAGCGGAAGCTTTTACTGCATGCAAATCGCAACGGCTTCTTCTACGTGCTCGACCGCGTAACCGGTGAGTTCCTGTCCGGCATTCCCTTCTCCAGGCAAACGTGGGCAAAAGGGCTGGATGCGAAGGGTCGACCGATTCCGAACGACAACATCGAGCCGACACCCGAAGGGAACCGGCAATGTCCGGGACTTGCGGGTGCCACGAACTGGATGGCGCCTTCATGGAATCCGCAAACACGCCTGTTCTACCTGCAACTGCGCGAGCAGTGCGACGTGTACTTCTCCTCACCGCCCACCTACATCGAAGGCAAACCCTACTGGGGAAGCGTGTTCCGTGGCGTCACCGACGAGAAGGAGTCAGGTGCGCTGCTGGCCATTGATCCGATTACCGGGAAGCAACACTGGTCATTCCGCTACAACAAAGCTCCCTGGGCGGGGACCATGTCGACCTCCGGAGGACTGATCTTTGCCGGCGACGAAGACGGATACTTCATGGCCTTCGATGCCCGGACGGGCAAGCTGCTATACAAGCTGAACACAGGCAACCGTCTGGTGACATCGCCTGTGACCTATATGGTCGAAGGCAGGCAATATGTGACGATGCCGTCGGGCAGCGCACTGCTGACCTTCTCATTGCCACGGCAGTGAACCCGTCGTCAACACCCGTGCCGGGCTCACCGACACCCCGGCTTTTGTTCAGCCTCGCGGCTACCCTCCTCGTCGTAGCCCTGTTCTCATGGTCGTCACTCCGGGAGTTGCAGGGCTTGCGCCGGCTGCAAACAGATGTCGTCGACCGCAACCGGCGCGACTCGCTCCAGCTGATCAGGATTCAGAACAACCTGAACCTTCTCGGACTGTCGCTTCGCGACATGCTCGACGACCGCGACAGTTACGGCCTGCTCGCGTGGCGAAGTGAACTGCGGCGCATCGAAACGGATCTCCGTGACGCAGTGCGGATCCAGAGCACATTGTCGGCGCAAGCCGGACAACAGCGGACATTGCTGGGCAATGCGCTTGATCAGTTTTGGCGCACCGTCCACACTACGTTCAACATTGCGCAGAACGGCGACCTGGAACGAGCCAGACGGATGGTCACGGACACTCTGCAGGCACAGCAGCAGTCACTGACGACCCTCGTTGCCCGACAGCTGGTCGAGAACAATGAAGCCGAAACGCAGGCCGCGCGCGAGGTCAAAGCGATCTACGATGCAGCGGAGCGCCACGTATGGTGGTTCTTTGTCGCAATGCTGGCCGGGACCGCCGGTATCGGGATCGCCACGGCCCATCACAACCGGAGACTCTTTAACAGCATCGCTGCATTATCAGAGCAACGCAGCACTCTGGCCCGCGGGCTTATCGGTGTACAGGAAGAGGTGTTCCGGTCCGTGTCGCGAGAACTGCATGATGACTTCGGCCAGATCCTGACGGCCATCGGCACGATGCTAAAACGGACGGCAAACAAGCACGTTCCTGCGGATTCACCTCTGCAGAAAGATCTCGAAGAGCTGCGCGACATCGTTCAGGAATCGCTGGAGAAGACGCGGAGTTTCTCGCAGGCTCTGCATCCCACAATCCTCGACGACTACGGACTTGTCAGGGCAATGGAGCGGCACATCGAAAACTTCACGCGGCAAACCGGGGTTGCTGTTGCTTTCCATTCGGAGGGCCGGCCGGCTCTCGACGATGGACGCAGCATTCACATCTATCGCGTGCTTCAGGAAGCGCTGACAAACGTGGCTAAACATGCGCATGCAACGGCGGCTGAAGTGCGCCTCAGGTCGGATAACGATGTGCTCCGTCTCGAGGTGGAGGACAACGGCCAGGGGCCATCGACTCAGCTGCGCCAGGGGCTGGGACTCATCGCGATGCGCGAACGAGCGCAGCTGCTGGGCGGCAAGTTCCGCATGGGCGGCGGCCGTGACTGCGGTACCGTAGTCGTTTTAGAGGTGCCCCTCAAACGGTGATTACGGTGATGCTCGTGGACGACCATGCGCTCGTGCGACGTGGGTTTCGACGGCTTCTCGAAGACGAAGCCGACATCGAAATTGTTGCCGAAGCCAGCAACGGAAGGGAGGCGGTCGAGCTCGCGAAGGAGCACGCCCCGCAGGTTATCGTGATGGACTACTCGATGCCTGAACTTGACGGCGTTCAGGCTACGATAGAGATCCGCCGGCGTGTGCCTGACTCCGCAGTGCTGATGTTAAGCATGCACGCCGATGAAAGCTACCAGCGCAACGCGTTTGAAGCCGGAGCCCGGGGATATCTGTTCAAGAATGCCGCACACGTGGATCTTGCGGGTGCGATTCGAGACATAGCAGCGGGCGGAATGTGCGGCGCTCCGGTGCCGGAGAGCTTCGATCAGCCGCTTGAAGAGCTGACGCCTCGCGAGAAGCAGATCCTGCAGCTCATAGCGCAGGGACGAAGTAACAAGGAGATCGCTGCTCTGCTTGGTCTTAGTGTGAACACCGTGTCCGTACACCGCAATAACCTGATGCACAAGATGAACGTGCATCGCACCGCGGAACTGGTGATGGCGGCAATTCGCAAGGGCCTGGTAACGCCGCCGTAACGGTCATGGAGGTACTCAACCGCCGCAGCTTCCTTCTCGGCGCCAGTGCACCTGCTTTCGGAGCCGATGGAAGTCTCAGGCTCGCCGAGGTCACGCGAGCGGCTGGAATCGCATTCAGCCACGACCGCCGGGCCTCCGGCCGCAAGCATCTTCCCGAGACGCTGGGTCCGGGCTGTCTCTTCTTCGACTACGATGGCGACGGCTGGCAGGACATCGCCATTGCGAACGGAAGCGGCATCGTGCTCTACCGCAATAACCGAGATGGCACGTTCCATGACGTAACTCGACAGGCAGGTTTGACACAGCCCATGTATGCTCTTGGGCTGGCTGCGGGCGACTTTGACAACGACGGAAACGTCGATCTGTATGTCACGTGTGTCGGGCAAAACCGGCTGTTTCGAAACACTGGCAAAGGCTCGTTCGTTGATGTCACGAAGGCAAGCGGGCTGGCTCTCCGCCAGGGCTTCTCGACATCCGCTGCATGGCTGGATTACGACCGCGACGGCCTGCTCGATCTCTTCGTCTGCAACTACGTCAAATGGTCGCCCGAGATCGACATCTTCTGCAGCTCGGACGGTAAGAGCAAGACATACTGCACGCCCGAAGCGTATCGCGGGACGACCTGCTGGTTGTTCCGCAACCGCGGCGGCGGACGCTTTGAAGACGTGACGGCGAAGGCTGGGATCTTCGATAGCACATCAAAGTCGCTCGGAGTCTCAGTGCTGGACATTGACGGCGATGGCTGGCCGGACCTTTTCGTCGCCAACGACACCCAGCCGAATAAGCTCTACCGCAATCTTCGCAACGGAACGTTCGAGGAGATTGGCGTCAAGGCGGGGGTGGCTTTCAGTGAAGACGGGAAGGCCCGGGCGGGAATGGGTGCTGACGCCGCGGAGCTGGACGGCTCAGGGCTGCCTTCTATTGCAGTGACGAACTTTCAGAACGAAATGCTCGGCTTCTACCAACCGGTTGCCCGTGGAGCATTCGCCGATCGCGCCACAAAGACCGAAATCGGGCCAGCCACCCGGAAGACTCTTGGGTTCGGCTGCTTCTTCTTCGATCCCAATCTCGACGGCGCACTCGATCTCCTCGTCGCGAATGGCCATCTCGACAGCGGTCGTAACATCACCCACGCCCAGAGCCCACATCTGTTCCTGCAAAGCGGCGGCCGCTTCCAGGACGTTGCCGCCCAGGTGGGTGGAGCCTTTGCAGGTCCGAAGATCGGACGCGGTGCTGCATATGGCGACTTCGATAATGACGGTGACCAGGACATTCTGATCACCACCAATGGCGGTGCTCCGGCGCTGTACCGCGTGGACGCTCCAGCGGGTCACCGCAGTATTCGACTTCGAATGGTCGGCACAGCGTCCAACCGTGACGCCATCGGCGCTCGGGTACAACTGCAGTGCGGCGATTTGCGCATTGTCCGCACGGTAAAAATCGGGGGCAGCTATCTTTCCCAAAGTGAGCTGCCGCTGACCTTCGGCATTGGGCGTCGTGATGCCGCTGCAGCGGTCGTGGTGCATTGGCCGAGCGGCAAAGTGGAAGAACATCGAGGCCTGCGGGCAGGCAGCTACGTTTGTACCGAAGGAAAAGGTCTCGTGAGACACTGAGTCCGATGTCCAAACAATACAACGCTCCTCCGGCGATGACGATCGATTCCTCGCGGTCCTACACGGCCACGCTGGACACGTCCCGGGGCCGCATCCTGTGCGAGTTGTTTGCGAAAGATGCTCCCGTGACGGTGAACAATTTCGTCTTTCTGGCGCAGGAGAAGTTTTACGACGGAACGGTATTCCACCGCGTAATTGCCGACTTCATGGTGCAGGGCGGTGATCCGACGGGCACTGGCCGGGGTGGTCCAGGATACCGCTTTGAAGACGAGACGAAAAACAACCCGAACCGCCACGCCCGCGGAGTGTTGTCGATGGCCAATGCCGGCCCGAACACCAACGGCAGCCAGTTCTTCATCACGCATGTGGAGACACCCTGGCTGGACGGGAAACACACCGTGTTCGGGCGAGTGCTGTCTGGTCTGGACGTGGTTGACCAGGTGAAGCAGGGGGATACCCTAAACAGCGTCACGATCGAGGAAAAGTAAGCTGCGGAACCTCCGACACTCGCGTCTACGTGGCGGAGGGTTTCATGGCAACCAAGAAGAAGGCTCAAGCCGACAATAAGGTTCAGGGCAGCGGCGGCGACCAGGGTGGATCGTCGAAGGGTTCCGGGAAAAAAGAGCAGGGCAGAAAGAGTAGCGGTCACAAGAAGAGCGGGACCTGATTGCGCGTTTAGTGCGCATCATGCTCGCGGTTTTAATCGGACTTGGGGCGGCTGTTGCAGCCGCCCTTTTCGGTCTCTTGTACCTGACAGACATGCCCGGACGTTCCGCAAACCAGCAACCCGCAGTCTCGCAGGGTGATCAGCAAACGGCAGACCGTATGCGAGCGTCAGTGGAGTATCTGGCCGGCACAATCGGCGGCAGGAGCGCGGGGCCGAAGTACGAAAACCTCAAGCGGTCAGCCGACTGGCTCAGTCGCCGGCTGACCGACGCTGGATACGCACCGCAGCGGCAGCAGTACGAAGCCAGCGGGTTGAGTTTCGAGAACATCGAAGCGGAGCTCAGGGGATCTGCAAACCCGGATCGCGTCATCGTGATAGGCGCCCACTATGACACAGCCGGAGGACTCCCAGGAGCGAACGACAACGGCAGCGGGGTGGCCGCCGTGCTGGAACTCGCGTCGCGCTTTGCCGCGAAGCCGCAGAAAAACACTATCCGTTGGGTTCTGTTTGCCAACGAGGAGCCACCGTGGTTCCAAGGTCCAGGGATGGGCAGCTACGTCTATGCACGGCGCTGCAAGGAGCGTCGCGAGCAGATT
>DASQEG010000901.1:0-2575 GCA_035633775.1 Bryobacteraceae bacterium | reverse complement strand
GTTCGCGCCGACATTGCTCGCGCGTTCGGACTCCGAGCGGAGCTGCACGATGTCGATGACGCTGGTCGGATCGTCTGACGGACGGCTGACGCGAAGGCCGGAGGACACTGCGCGCTGGGCGTTCTCCTGCCGCACGCGGATGCGCTCCAGGTTCACCAGGAAGCTCGAGGACTGCGGGTCTAGACCGGTTTTCATCTAATAGCCTTTCGTGCCTTCTGCCGGTCACCGGCCAAGGTTGATTGTGATCTGAGTCAGCTCATCCAGGACTGTTACGACTCTGGCATTTGCCTGGTACGCGCGCTGGAGTTCCACCAGTTTCAGGGCTTCTTCGTCGAGCGATACGCCCGAGAGCTTGTCGCGAACCGACTGGGCCTGAGCCACCGTCAGGCTACGGGACTCGGCTTCCTGCCGCGCTTCGTCCAAATGTCGCCCGGCTTGTGCGGAGAGCTTGCCGAACCACGACATGTAGCTTAGACCGTCAATTTTGTCAGCGTTAGCCGTTGGCCGAGCAAGATCTGCCAGTCGCGAGGCTTTGCCGTTTACGACCGCCGGGTTGCTCGACGGGTCAGAGGCACTCAGGACGGCTGGCGTCATCGCGTCGCGTACCCGCAGGGTGGCGGCCGCGGTGACCGGTGTCGACCCGTACTCGAACATGTGGTGGCCGGAGGCCGGGGCAGGCCTGCCATCGGCCATAATTGTGTTCACACGATCGGCGAACTGGCGTGCGAGCCGGTTCAGGTCGCCTTCGTTGTCGGTGCTGCCGAGGTACCCCGGAAGCGTTTGATTGCGCAGCCGGAGCAGGGCGCCGAGTTTTCCACTGTTCAGAAATCCCGTGACGTCGTTTCCCGCAGCACCGGTGAGCTTGGCCGCCGGGAGGGCATCAGGGTACGTCGGCGTACTGTCCGCGTGTACAAAGTCCAGCTTAAGCTCGAACGTCTGTTCTCCAACGACCAGTGGAGCTTCACCGGCCGCAAGCACCGTCACCGTCCCATCTTCGAGCCACACCGCTTTGACATTCGCCAGTTCGGAAAGTTCCTCAAGCGTGTTATAGATGCGGGCTTCCAGCCCTGCATCGGTAGCCCCACCGTTGCGCCGATCGTGATTGTAGTTGCGCACCAGAGCTGTCAGGTTGTTGATCTCGTCGACCGTTTCCCCGATCTGGAGCTTGGTTTCTTCGGCCAACTGCTCGAGGGATTGAGCGGTTCGATTGAAGCTGATGGCGAGGTCTCCCGCTGCAGCCAGGACATTTTCCTTCTCGGAGAGGCTGTTTGGCGCAATGGTCCAGGACTGGAACGTCTTGAAAAGGCGGTCCATTGCTCTCGAGACGCCGGCCGAGTCGTTAAGGTCGACTGCAGTCTCGATCCATGAGAGCTGCGTCGCATCCTGCTGGGCGTCGGCTTGCAGCGAGAGTTCCCGGCGTACCCCGTACTCGGCGAACGAATCTCTGGACGACCTGATGCCGGCCACACTAACGCCGCCGGTAAGCCCGCCTGAGGGATCGAAGTCATTGGCGGACAAGGCAAGCGTTTGCCGGGCATAGCCGCGCGTATTCGCGTTCGTAACGTTGTTTTGAGAAATCAACAGACCTTCCTGAAGCGCGGAGAGCGCCGAGGAGGTGGAACGCAGCGAGCTGAGCAGATTAGCCATGGAAAGTACCTCGCACAAATGCCGAGCGTTCGGCTGCAGACGCACCCGTTGCCGTGTAGCCGAAGCTGTCCACCGTCAGGCGCGCGCACTCGTACTCCAAGGAAGAAGCGGCAACTCGAGCGACCTGATGTGTAACCCGCAACGTCCGAGCCAGCATGGACATAAGTGCCGGTGAGGCAACCGCACGCAAGCGGGCGAGCCCCTCCTCAGCAGCCTCAATCCGTGCTCCGTCCGCAGCCGCCACAGCGCCTTGTACCTCCCTCAGAATTGAGAGTGCTTCTGAGTCGGTCACGCGTCGCCTCGACCGAATCCCCACTCCGCAAGGCGGCTTGCGATGCGGGCTGGATCGGGCCTGAAGCTGCCGGATTTCCAAGCTTCAGCCACTGCTTCGACCGAAGTGCTTCGGGCAAGGTTGGAGATGCCGGACGACAGAGCAAGAAGGTCTCCTTCTGACTGCGTCCGATGAGCAAAGCTGGCTCGCTCGGCCGTCCTTGCGGCACCTTCGCCCCGGCGGATCTCCGAGGCTGGGGAAACACGGTAGTTGTCAATCCTCATTTCAAGCTCCCGCGCCGACCAGAAGTGCAGCGCTTGAGTACATATCGGAACCAGGTGCGGAAGTTTGAGGGGAATTTTGGGTTATGCGCGGAGGGCCCCTGTGTCCGTTCCGATCTGATAGATTACCCCTGATGCAACGGCGCCACTTTCTTGCTTCCACGGCGGGAGCTCCGCTCCTTCAGGCACAGTCTTCGAGTAGCCGGTCGAGATCTTCTACGCGAAAGACGGGAATGAAGATCGGGACCCAGCACGCGTCGGACGATGACACGCTGAAGGTTCTCGCTTCTTTCGGCGTGAACAACATCTGCAGCAGCCTGCCTTCACGAACGTTCGATGAGAACTTCTCGGCCGCGAGTCTGAAGAAACTGCGGGA
>DASQEG010000900.1:0-6593 GCA_035633775.1 Bryobacteraceae bacterium | reverse complement strand
ATTCGCGAAGATCAGAAAATCCGTGTAGCTGGCCTGGCCAAGAGATCCTCCGTCGCAGTTCGGGTGCTCGTGAAGAATGTCGTAGCCGATCCCCGCATGGACGGTCACAGGCACTCCGAGCCGCACACCCGCGGCAAACATACTCAGGTGTTTGTAAGGATAGTCGCTGGCCGCGATGTGAGCGCCGACAGCTTCCCCCAGGCCCTCGCCGTTTCGGGCAGCCTGGGAGATAACGTCATTCAACTCGCCGGTCTCACGCCACAAACCGAACTGGCCTTCGCGGATGTACCTGGCCACGCTTTCCGTGGTCGCACCGATCCGGGCCAGTTCGTAGTCGTGAATCGCGGCTGCACCATTGCACGCCACATGGTCAATCGCCCCGCGCTCCATCAGGTCGATGATGTGCAGATTGACTCCGGCCCGGAGGACGTGAGCCCCCATCATAAGGATGCGTGCGGCGCCTTTGTCCCTTGCTGAACGGAGCAGGTCTGCGACGGCCGGCAGCTGCGTGTGGGCAAAAGGCGGCGGCGTGTCGCCCAGTTGCATCCACCTGTCCAACTGCAGATCGTGAACTCGGTCCGCGAGCGGCAGAACGCGCAACCTGGAACGGTCGAACTGTCGGTACCTCGACCCCATCAGTTGCGGACCACGGCCTCGGTACCCAGCGCCGAAAAGAGCTCGTCCAGCTCAACGTAGTTGGGTACGACGACGTCAGCCCCCACGCTGATCAGCCGCTGCCGCTTCCATTCGTCGATCTTCACGCATTCCGGTTCATCCGTGGCGACTCCAACGGCGACACCGCCAACCTGCTTCACGTTCTCAATCTCGACGTAGCCGTCACCGAAACCGAGAAACTCCTCACCACGGAACTCGGCCGAGGAGATGATTCGCTGGATCAGAATCGCCTTCGAAAAGCTCTTGTAATCGTCCAGCGCACCATGCACTCCGGCAAAGTAGCGATGCACGTCCAGCAAACGGGCCTCTTCCTGCATGTAAGCATCGTCCGTCCCACTGGCGAGGTACAGCTTGTATCCCCGCTCGGTCAATGCTTCCAGCAGAGCGCGGGACCCTGGCACGAGGTACTTCTCGGGGGAGCAGTGTCCGCTGCGCAACTCATCGATACGGTGCTCAATGCTCGCCCAGAGCCGGTCAAGATACATCTTCTTGTAGACAAGTGGATCGGCCGCCGAACCGCCGCGCGTGGTGATGTTGTCAGCCAGCTCGATCATCTGGTAGATCGTCTGCTTGCCCGTAAGTCGCCCGACGAACTCCTCGACGACAATCCGCAGTTCCGCTTCGCTTTCGCCGGTGCCGGTGTCCGCCAGCAGTTCCACCATCATTGGCACCATCACTTCCACCCATCCGGATCGGATCAGGGAGAGTGTGCCGTCGAAGTCGAACAGCGCTACACGCGTGCGCGCGGCGGAGACCTGCCGGTTCACGATTTCGATCATTTTCCCTATGATCACACGCGGCGCGCGCATCATCGGCAGCGTACCCTCAGGGTATGCGCTTCTTCAAGGAAGAGGATGTGCGGCGAATGCTGCCGATGCCCGAGGCAATCAGGATTGTGCGAGACGCGTTCGCGGAATTCGCTGCAGGTAAAGCATCTCACCAGCCCCGGCGCAGGCTGTTCCTGCCCAGCGGTGCAGTGCTGCACTCTATGACCGGAGCGACCGAGCGCTACTGTGGTGCCAAGGTCTATGCCACTCATGCCAGTCTCGGAACTGCTTCCTTCACCGTCCTTTTGTATGAAGCGGCCACGGCAAAGCCGCTAGCCCACCTTGAAGCCGACTGGCTGGGGCAGATTCGCACCGGAGCCGTAAGCGGGGTTGCTGCGGACGTCCTCCTCAGCGACGGGCCAGTTGATGCAGCCTGCATTGGGTCAGGATTCCAGGCACGGTCGCAAATCGAAGCTTTGTCAGCCGTGCGGCCCATCCGTAAGGTGTTCGTCTGGAGCCGAAAGCCCGAGAGGCGCGATGCATTCGCGGCAGAGATGGGCAGCGCACTCGGTCTCGACATCGAGGTAGCCCGTTCGGCCGAAGACGCCGCCGCGGCGGCGGACGTGCTGATTACGGCTACATGGTCGAAGGATCCGGTGGTCGCGGCAGAGGCAGTACGCCCCGGTACGGTTGTCCTCGCTATGGGCTCAAACAACCCGCAGCGCCGCGAACTTCCGGGTGACCTCGTGCGCTCGGCGCGTGTTGTGGTGGAGGACCGTGGCGCGTGTGAGCAGGAAGCAGGGGACTTACTACTGGCGTGGGAACCCGGCCAGTGGTCTCAGGCAGTGGAACTAAAGACGCTGGTCGGGGGCGGCAGCGGATCCGCCGTTCGCCCGGACACAGTCACTGTTTTCAAGTCTGTCGGAATCGGCCTCTCGGACATTGCCGTGGCCGGCTGGCTTTACGAGCGTCACTCCTGAGCGGCGATTTGGCCGTCATTGTCACGCCAGGCTGAGATTTTCAGCCGCCGGCACACCCAGCAAAGAACGTCCGGTGAGTTCGGAGCAGCTTCAGAACCGCAGATCACACACTTCTCGGCGGGATGGACACGCTCCTCTGCGACGGCGAGCTTCGCCTTACGCAGGAGCTCCTCGTCTACTCCAGCTTCGATCTCCGGCGACTGCTGTTTCTTTTTCATGAACGTCTGCTGCCCTCGAACCAGTCTACCCCGCTGTGCCTCTGAGGTTTAGTCGCCCATGGCGGGAGCTTCTGCCGGCTTCTGCCGCGCTGCCTTGCGCCGGGCCAGCCAGGCATGGCCCTCCTCGACATATGAGTAGCCGACCGGCACCACCAGCAGTGTCAGCAAAAGACAGAGCGTCTGGCCGCCGATGATGGTTACGGCGATTGCCGAGCGAGTGGATGCGCCCACGCCGATGCCCATAGCCGTGGGAATCAGGCCCGCGATGATCGACAGCGTTGTCATCATGATGGGGCGGAGTCTCACCCGATTAGCCTCGATCACAGCATCGTGAACCGAGTAGCCCAGTTCCCGAAGGCGGTTCATGTAATCGATCTGCAGAATGCCGTTCTTCTTTACGTTTCCGAGCAGCAGCAGGATACCCAGCGCACTGAACAGGTTGAGCGACCGGCCTGTGAGGATCAACGACAAAAGCGCGAACGGGATGGAGAGCGGCAACGTGAGGAGAATGACGAAGGGATGCGCCAGGCTCTCGAACTGAGCTGCCAGCACCATGTACATGAAGATCGATGCGAGTCCGAATGCCAGCAGCATGTTGGCAGTCGTCTCTTCGAGGATCTTCACCTGCCCGGAGAACACCATTCGGTACCCCGGAGGCATGCCGATCTGGTCGATGACGGCCTGACTCTTCTCCGCCGCTTCGCCCAATGAATGTCCGGGCGCAACGTTGGCATAGATGCCGACGGAGAATTGCCGGTTGAAGCGGTCGATACGGCTGGGCCCGAGACCGCGATCCAGTCTCGCGATCGAATCGAGCCGGATTAGACCCTGGCGGGACGAGGGCACAAGCAAGCGGCTCAAGGCATTCGGATCATCGCGCTGTCCCGGCATCAGGCGCATGGTCACCGGGTATTGCTCGGAACCTTCCTTAAAGGTGGAGATCTGATCTTCACCCGACATCAGTAGGCGGACCGCTCCGGCAACATCGGAAACTCGCACACCCAGGTCTGAAGCCAGCTGACGATCGATGTTGACCTGAAGCTCCGGGTTGTTGAGATTCAGGTTGGCCTTCACGTCCGCCAGAGCCGGCTCCTGCATCATCAGGGCGGAGGCCTGCCGGGCAACGTCTACCAGAGGCCGCATATCCGGGCCAAGCAACTGAAGGCGGATCGGTGCAAAGGTATCCCTTCCACCGAGAACGTTGGGGAAGGTTACGCGGGGTCGTGCGAAGGCGTACTCACGCAGCGCATCGCGAACCTTCTGGCCCATCTCTTCAATCGTGCCGCGATCGCCGGGGTCATCCAGCAGGACCGTTATGAACGCCATGGTGACACGGCTGATGAAGGTTCCCGATGATGCCGGGATGACGGCACTTACACCCGGAACCTTCTGGATTTTTTGCGCCACATCAACTGCCAGCTTCTCAGTAACCTCGAGCGATGATCCTTCCGGCAACTCGAGCCAGATACTGAGTTCGCTCTGATCTTCCTGCGGCATCCAGTCGCGGCCGATGTACTTGTTGATGATGAATGTGGATCCCAGGGTGGCAATGCAGATGGCCACGATCACAAGTCGGTGGGCCATGGACCACTCGAGAATTCGCACATATCCGCGCTCCATTGGGCCCGTCTTGTGCTCGTGCGCGGTAAAGTCCTCCCGCTTGCGGCGCCACCCGATCAGGCGCGCGCTGAGCGTCGGCGTCAGCGTGAACGCCACCAGCATCGAGACCATGATGCTGATCGCCATCGTCCAGCCAAACTGATTCATGTAGCGCTTGGCGTAGCCCGTGGTGAACGCGATCGGCACGAAGATGATGACCAGCGAAAGTGTCGTCGCCATGACGGCAAGAGCGATTTCTCTGGTCGCATCAATCGCGGCCTGCATCGGCTCCATGCCCTTTTCCTGGACGAACCTGTAGATGTTCTCGAGGACGATGATCGCGTCATCAATCACAATGCCGACCGCGAGCGTCAGCCCGAGCAGAGTCATCGAGTTCAGACTGAAGTCCATCATCCGCATGAACGTGAAAGTGGTGATGATGGAAGTCGGGATCGCGATGGAGCTGATCAGCACCATCCGCCAGTCGCGCATAAACAAAAACACAATAAGCGAGGCAAGGAGACTGCCTAATATGAGGTGCTCTTCGAGCGCGGCAACGGAAGCCTTGATGTAACTCGACTGCTCCTTGATGACGTCAACCTGCACGCCGGGCGGCAGCGTCTTGTTCATCGCGGCGAGCTTCTTTTGAATCTCGTCCACCACCTTGACCGTGTTCGTTCCGGTCTGACGCCGAACCTCCAGCGTTACGGCGGGCTTGCCTTTGTAATAAGCAAAGGAACGCTTCTCCGCCATGCCGTCTTCAACGAGACCGACATCGCGGACACGAATCGGAGCGCCACCAACGTTTCGAACAATGATGTTGTTGAATTCGTCGACGTGCTCGACACGACCCAGCGTTCGGACGCCCAGTTCCGAGGGGCCACGCACAACGCGCCCCCCAGGCGTCTCAACGTTCTCGGTCCTGATTGCGCCTTCGACCTCCTGCGCGCTCATGTTGTACGCGTTCAGCTTGTTAAGGTCGAGAAAGACATTGATCTGGCGGTTCCGGCCGCCGGCGATGTCAACGCCACCGACTCCGTCCACCGTTTCAAGCGAGCGGCGGATCTCCTTGTCGGCGATCTCCGTCAGTTCGCGGACCTGGCGGTTGCCGTGAACGGCCAGCGTGATTACCGGTTCGCTGTCCGGGTCGGCTTTGGCAACAGTGGGTGGTAGTACATTTGGAGGCAGCTTACGAATAGCCTGCTGAACCTTCTCGCGGACATCCTCGGCGGCTTCGCCGATCTCGCGCTCGAGCACAAACGTGACGATCACGGTCGCCGAGCCCTCCGACACGAGCGCCCGCATCTCCTCGATCCCGCTCACCGCCGCGATGGACTCTTCGAGCGGCATGACGACCTGTGTTGCGACCTCTTCAGGGCTGGCACCGGGCAACAGCACGCGGACGTAGACGGTGGCCGGGTCCGCTCGCGGGAAGAGGTCCACACCTAGGTCCATGAAGCTGAAAACGCCCAAGACCACAAATAACATGATGAGCATGAAGGCGAATACGGGCCGTTGAACGCAGATTTCTGATAGACGCACGTGGATTCCTCGAGAGACTCGGACAGGGAGAAGGCGGATTTCCAGCCGCGGACGTTACGCCATTTATAGCACGGGGTGCTGCCGTAAAGACCAACCTGCCGCTGGGCTTTCATAAAATAGTGACTTGATGGCAAAAACCGCCTTTCTGTTTCCTGGGCAAGGGTCGCAGTTCCCGGGGATGGGTAAGTCCCTGTCTGAGAATTACCCCGAGGCCCGGCTGGTGTTCGAGGAAGCAGACGATGCGTTGGGATTCTCAATCTCGCGCGTTTGCTTTGAAGGACCAGAAGAGCACCTGAAGCTAACCGAGAATACCCAGCCGGCGCTGGTAACGGTCGAAGTTGCCGCGTTCCGCGTTCTTGTCCGCGAAGGTCTCCGGCCTCAGATAGTGGCCGGTCACAGCCTGGGCGAGTACTCAGCGCTCGTGGCTGCCGGAAGCCTCGCTTTTGCTGACGCTGTGCGACTCGTGCGCAAGCGCGGCTGCTTCATGCAGAAGGCTGTGCCAAAAGGTGTCGGCGCAATGGCCGCCATTCTCAAACTCTCCGAAGGTAAGCTCGACAGCATTCTCGCCGAGGCCGCACAAGGTGAGGTGGTCAGCGCCGCCAACTTCAATTCACCCGACCAGATCGTGATCGCCGGGCACGCCGGGGCCGTAGGTCGTGCAGCCAGCCTGGCGAAAGCAGCAGGTGCAAAACGTGCCGTAATGCTGCCGGTAAGCGCCCCGTTCCACTGCCCGCTGATGAAGCCTGCCGAGGAGCAGATGAAGGCCGAACTCGACGCTTGCGAGTTTCGCGACCTGCAAGTGCCTCTCATTA
>DASQEG010000899.1:0-6187 GCA_035633775.1 Bryobacteraceae bacterium | reverse complement strand
AGTGGAACCACGCTACATCGGCAGTCGGGTACGCGAGTTCAAGCGAGCCTGTCGTCCGATTCGGGTTAGGCGCGGCCAGAGGCGTTGAGGAGGCGGAAGTGCTGTGGCCGTCCGGCGCGTTGCAGAAGCTTGGTCCTATGGACGGTGGGCGCATCGTCGAGCTTAAGGAGCCGCCCCGGCCTTGAGGTGCTGCTGTGCGGCCTCGGTCCGGCCGAGACGCATGTACGTCTTTCCCAGCAGCAGATGCGCCGGAGCACCGTGGCCGTTCTTCACAGCCTGCTCAAGGTGCGCAGCCGCTTTCTCGAGATCTGTCAGCGCATAGTGAACGCGCCCAAGTTCGAACTGTGCTCGCCCGGAGCCCGGGTTGTCCGTCGCCGCGGCTTGCGCCATGGGCAGTGCCTCGGCAGTACGGCCCTGCCGGTAAAGGAACACCGCATAGTGCAGCCGCGGATCGAACTCGGGGTGCGACTGCTTGCCAGCGTGTTCCCGCACGGCAGCGCGGAACGAGGACTCTGCCTCGGGTGCCTGCTCCAGAGCTTCGAGTGCCTGCGCAATACCCAGCGTCACGCGCCAGTTCCTGGGAGATTTACGCAAGGCATCGAGGGCGAGGCTGAAGCGGTTAAGTGAGTACAGATTGCGGCCAAGGTAGTAACAGGCGTCGGGCAGCGCAGCGTTCAACGTGCAGGCCTGCCGGAAGGGCTCGGTTGCCGCTTCATAGTTGCCAGCAGCCGCATGTGCCACACCCAGAGCCTTCCATACCTGGGCGTCCTTCGGATTGTTCTTCGATGCTTCCGCAAGAAGCTGCACGGCCCGATCCAGATTGCCCTCATTGATCGCCTGCGTGCCCCGCCGATACAGATCATCGGCGGTTAGCAGCAGCAACAGCGAGAGCGCGGCGGTCATGAGGCCGTTCCCTGAAGTCCGAGTTCAGCGGCGCTGTCACGCATCGCTTTGATGCAGAACGCGATGTGCTCATCCAGGTCGATGCCAAGCTCGGCTGCGCCGTTGAGTATGTCATCGCGGCTGACGGATCGGGCAAACCCCTTATCCTTCAACTTGCGGCGGACGCCTGCGACATCTACCTCGTGAATGCTGCGGGTAGGCTTGACGTACGAGACTGCGGTCAGAAAGCCGGCCAGTTCGTCGCACGCGAACAGGGTCTTCTCCAGACGAGATTCGCGTGGAACACCCGAGTAGTTGGCGTGGGAAAGAATGGCCCGCCGGATGCCTTCGTCCACGCCGCGCTCGGCGAGGATCGGCTCACCCTTCATTGGATGATCGGGCGCATTCGGATGCATCTCGTAGTCGAAGTCATGCAGAAGGGCCGTGACGGACCACTTCTGCTCATCCTCGCCGAAGTGCCGGGCGTACGCCGCTACGCAGCATTCCACTGCCAGTGCGTGCTTGCGGAGCGATTCACTTTTCGTGAACTCGTGCAGAATGGCCAGGGCTTGCTCGCGATCCATCAGGCGCCCAGAAATGTCAGTGGCTTGCCGTCACTAATCTTCAGCGGCCGACCGATGTTCGAGATGTACTCCCTGCTGAAATCCACGCCCAGCTTGCGGAACAGCGTCGCCATCAGATCCGGCACCTCGACGGGCTTGTCTTTGACGTACATGCCGTCTTTGTCGGAGGCTCCGATCACCTGCCCGGCCGGAACCCCTCCGCCCGCCATCACGAGCGAGAAGCAGTTGGGCCAGTGGTCGCGACCGTTGTTCACGTTGATTTCCGCTGTGCGTCCGAACTCGCCCGTGAGCAGAACCAGCGTGGAATCGAGCATCCCCCGCTGTTCCAGATCCGTAATCAGGGTCGCGAATGCATTGTCGAGCTCCGGCATGAACTCATTCGAATACGCTGGAAAGATGTTCCCGTGGTGATCCCACGCGTTGTCACCCTTGCCGACACTGACGAACCGAACACCTGCCTCAACAAGGCGGCGAGCCAGCAGGCATCCTTGTCCCATGGCTGTCTTACCGTACTGGCTGCGTATCTGTTCCGGCTCCTGTGAGATGTCGAATGCCTTCTTAGCTCGCGGGCTCTTCATCAGGTCGAAGGCCGACTGGTAGTAGCTGTCGAGCGTCTCGAATGTGCCGCTCGTGTCCCACTTGCGAAACTTTCCATCGACGAGATTCAGCAGACTATGCCGGCCCTCCATGCGCGCCCAGTCGACCCCCATCGGCAGGTCCATGTCACGCACGGAGTACTTGGCGACGGCAGGATCTCCCGCTGAGAACGGGTTGTACTTCGGCCCGAGGAAGCCTGCGCGCGCGTTGTTTCCGCGGGGCTGCGGGATCACGACATACGGCGGCAGCTCGTTGCGTGCACCAAGCTCTTTGTAAAGCACCGAGCCGATCGAAGGTACGAGTAAAGTGGGCAGGGCATCGTGGCCGCTCAGCATCAGCGTCTGCGCGGCACCATGCGCCGACTGCTTGTGCGTCATCGAGCGGATCAGCGTCGTCTTGTGCATCAGCTTCGCCGTACGAGGCAGATGTTCGCTGACCTGCAGCCCTTCCATCGAACTCGGTATGGGCTTAAAGACGCTGCGGTACTTGCGGTCGGCATCGAGCTTCATGTCGAACGTGTCGAGATGGCTGAGGCCCCCTGCGAGCCACAGGTGGATGACGGACAGCTCCTTCTTCGGTGCTGGCGACGCCGCGCGGAGACGCAGAATGTCCCCCCAGGTAAAGCTGCCGAATGCTGCGATGGACCCAACACGAATAAATGCCCGCCGATCGAACATGATGCCCTCTAATGCTGATACAGGAATTCTTTGGAATTGAGCAGGGCCCAGAGCAGGTCCTGATAGGCGGCCTTCCGATCCGGCGCAACCTTGATCCGCGACAGCAGCCCTGACCGTTCTTCTTCAGATGGCCGCCGTACCAGAGCGCGGAGGAAGATGCTTTCGATGAGCTGATCGTCAGGGACCGACAACTCGATATTCGCGGTGCTGATCTTCTTCTGAATCGTAGCGCCCGAGATCATGTGCATCGTCTGCGCCATATCTGGCTGGCTGTCCCGTTCGCAAATAATGTCCCGGTTCAACCGTCCGAAGCTCGCGAGCATGTAGCCGCCACCGCCGCCGTAAACCTGCATCGCGCGAGTGCCGGGCGGGTAGCCCGCGAACTTCTCGGCCACACCGGTTACCTGCGACATTGAGTCCAGCATGGCTTCGGCAGGCAACCTGCGGATGACAAAATGCGAATAGTTGATCACGTCGCTGCGATTGGAATCGTTAGGCTCGGCCGAAAGCTGGTAAGCGCGCGAGTTCAGGATCGTACGCATCAGGTGCCGGAGGTCAAAGCGATGCCGGATCAGATCGGCGGCGAGCGCGTCGAGAAGAGCCGGGTGCGTGGGCGGGTTCGTCACACGGAAGTCATCGACTTCTTCCACCAGGCCGCGTCCCATGAAGTGCTTCCACACGCGATTGACAACCGTTTTCGCGAAGAACGGATTCGCTGGTGACGCCATCCAGCGGGCCAGGTCTTCACGGATGTCGGAATCCGGATGGTCCTTGACGAGTCCGCCGTCGAGGAAGCGCGGCTCCATACGCTTCTTCGTCTTGGGATGCTCGACTGAGCCCTCTTCCATGTACTGAGTGGCGTTCTCGTCGTTCTCGTAAACTTCTTTGATGCCGACGCGAGCGAAGAACGCTGCGAAGCCATAGAAGTCGTCCTGCGTCCACTTCTCCCAGGGATGGTTGTGGCACTTCGCGCACTCGATGCGTACGCCCAGGAAAAGCTGGCTGACGTTGGTAGCGTGGTCCGGTGCGTTTGAATCGAAGCTGATGTTGTAAAAACTTGTCGGCGAGCGCGCCAGCCCCGCGATGGACGAATTATCGAAGCTGTGAGCACCCTGACTGAGCAGCAGTTCGCGCACGAGGCGATCATAAGGCTTGTTCTCTCGGAACGAGTCGCGGACGTAGTCGTACACAATGCGCGCGCCCTTCGCGCCGGCTTCACGCGTTCCGGCGCGAAACAGCTCCGTGAACTTCAGGGCCCACAGTTCCGCTGCCTCTCGGCGCGCCAGAAGCGTGTCGATCATCCTGGTGCGCTTCTGCGGATCTGATGACGCCAGGAATTCGCGAGCCTCAGTCTCTTTCGGCAGCATCCCGGTGGTGTCGAGGTACACGCGCCGCAGAAACTGCTCGTCTGTGCTCATCGGCGACGGTCGAATGTTCAGCTTCCGCAGCTTGGAGAAGATGTGGTCGTCGATGTAGTTGCTGCTGGTGACCGCAGGATAATCCTTCGCGGTTGGGCCGGAAGCAATCAGGATGCGGGCTGCTACGGCCTTTCCCATGGTTCGGACCATCACTGCCGTCTCACCGGTTTGCAGCGCCTTCACCATGCCCTTCCCATCCACCTGCACCGTATCGGGCGAGTTGGACGAGTATTGCACCAGGTGCGTGACGTCCCGAATACTCCCATCTGAGTAAGTCGCTACGGCAACAAGCTGCTGGCGGCTATCTTTCCCGCTGAGAATGCGCTCTTCGGGATAGACCTTCAGGTCTGTAACGCGGACCGAGTCATCGGTGTCGTAAGGCGCACCTTGCCGGATCCAGTCGGCGATTGTGCGGTACTGCAGCGAATCCGGCGCGAATCGAAAGCCTCCCCCATGAGGTGTCTCGGCCGTCGCCTTTGTGAGCAGCAGGCTCTTCTCAGGCTGCTTCCGGTCGATGCGGCCAGCGTTCCCCCCGGCAATGGCGTCGTAGTCGAGCTTCGGGTCGTTGCCGAACAGCGACAGCTTGAAGCCGCGCTGGCCACGGATGGAACCGTGGCAATTGGAACCCGCGCAGCCTGACATGGTGAAGATGGGGCTGATGTCGTTGATGAAGCTGACGCCCGGTGTTCGGGCCGAGGGCTTGACGGTTATGGCTGCCCGCGCTTTCAGGCCGCGGCAGGAAACAACCACCGCTCGCATGCTGGTGCGCGCGAAGTTGTCAGGTGCGCACTCAGCCGTAACGTCGTGCTCATAACCGGACTGATCCGTGTACGTCACGATGAACGCCTGCGTCGCATCCTTGCCGTGTAGCGTAATTGTTGGGGGCTGAATCGTGAGGCTCGCCCCGAAACAGAGCCCCGGCAACAGGGTCAGGAGCTGCTTCACTGCTTTTCCCTCCGTACGCGGATTGGATGCGATTTGCCGAGAACTGTTCCGTTTACCCGGCCAACCAGCACGAACTCTCCCGGCGCACTGAGGTCAGCCTTCAAGGAAACGTCGGCGCGCGTAGCCGAAGGCGGCACCACCGCGGACTTCATGTTCAGACCTTCTGCTGCTGCTTCCAACGTGAGTTCGAGCGGGTCCGATGTGCCATCGAGGCGGGTAACCACTGCGGTCATCGAAGCCTCACCCGCAGCACTCAGGGATAGCGTTCGAGGTACCTGGAAAACGACCCCGGGCGCGTCGGCGATGACTGCTCGAAGAGGGTCGTGCTCGGCGTCACCGATATGCCTGATTCTTGACTTGAAATATCGTGCACGGCTGCGCGCCGCATGCTTGACGCCTTCGTGCACGCCAATACCTTCGAAGAAGATGTCCGCCTGGGTCGCCGGCGCATCCTTGTCCACCGTGATCTGCATCTCGACGTTGGTCCCATCCAGATAGTGCGTCTCACCGCAGGTCCCCGTGTATGGCGTATTCTTCGGCTCCGCAACCACCGGCTCTACGTGGACGCCCCGGGGCAGATTGACGGCGCGGACCTGTACGGGTGCATTCCAGCCTTCGAGACGGCGTACACGCACCAGCACTGTATTGGTCCGGCCCCGGTACAAGGTTTCGTCGGTGCCAACCGTGCGCAGCGTGAAGTGCGGTTCGGCGTACTTCATGGTGAGCCGGTACAGGAATGTTGGATCACCGCGGAACTGGGCGTCGCGGACCATGGCGGTGTAACGGCCTGCTGCTGGAAGCTTGACCACCAGATGCGGATCCATATTGGCCGGCTCCTTGCCCGTGTTGGTCGTCGGGTCATCCTGATACGCGATGCGCTTGCCGGATTCGTCATAAATCGCCACCAGCGGATCCGTCAGGTAATCAAGCTGCATAGCGTGCGCTTCGAGTACCACCGTCTTCGGCTCGTCCACTCGGAATACGAAGTGATCGGCGGCACGGGGGGCATCGATGACGCCGTTGGCCACCACGGGCAGAGTCACGGGCACGGGATCCTTCCGGTTGCGTGCGCGCTTGTCAGAGA
>DASQEG010000898.1:0-3112 GCA_035633775.1 Bryobacteraceae bacterium | reverse complement strand
GGTACCTCCGCAATGACCCGACAAGGAACGGCGTAAGTGCGCGTGCCGCAGCGATGCCTATACGCTCACCGAATCGTGCCTCCGTACGATTGCCTGTAAGAAAGCTCGGCCGCAGGATATGGACGGCCTTGAACGGAAGTTGCGCCAAGTCCCGCTCAACTTCCCCTTTCACCCGAAGATAAAAGCTGGGCGATGTAAGTTTCGCGTCAACCGAAGACACCAGCACCATTCTGCTCGCTCCACTTGCCAAAGCAAACTGTGCCACCTGCATCACCGCCTCATGGTCTACCTTCCGAAACGCGTCCTGTGAACCCGCCTTCCGTATGGTTGTCCCAAGCGCGCAGAATACGTCGTGTATGGGGTCCTCACCTGCGGACTGCAGCTGACTGAAGTCCACGATCCGCTGCTCGAGTTTGGATTGTTGCAGAGGCAGTCTGCGGCGGACCAGGGCGATTACACGAGAATAGGCGGCGCAATCGAGCAACCTGCGTACGCATTGTTCACCAACGAGGCCTGTAGCGCCTGCAACCAGCGCCACTCGCGTCACATCAGCTCCGAAACAGCGATGCGAAGTCGTCCAGCTCACACTGGTCGGCCCACTCGCCGGGAGTGCTGTCGAACACACCGTCGCGAATGGCGGGATCTGCCCCGTGTACCAGCAGCAGCTTCGCCATTTCCACCTGTCCCGCACGGGCGGCAAAGTGCAACGGCGTCTGCGACGTCTCCCCTGACCGTGCGTTTACGTCGGCACCGGCGTCGATAAGCGCGCGAGCAATCTCGAGATGGCCGGCCTCGGCAGCGAGGTGGAGCGGAGTTGCCGTACAGGGCAGCTCGCCTGCAAGGTGCTTCAGATGGTGGTTGGGATCGAACTTGCGCCCGAGGAGAAACTTCACTGCCGCCAGCGAACCGGCGGTCGTGACACCGTGCAGCAGGCTGGCATGCCCCTCTTTCAAAGGCATATCCTCCGCAATCTCGAACTCCGATGCAAACACAGCCGCTGAAAGATCCGCATGGTCGGCGAGCAACTCGGCGCAGTCTCTGTGGCCGTGGCCGAATGCTTCGGCCAGTGGAGACATGCCGAAGTGATTCAGTGCCGACGGATCCGCGCCAAGCTCCAGGCAGACCTCGACCATCGGAGCGAGACCTCTTGCGGAGGCGGCGTGGAGGGGCTGCCGAGCCTGGCCGGCAAAGCCCGTCCGCTCCGTCATAGCTTCCGGTCCGAGTTTGCGGAGAGCGGTGGCATCGCCGGCGAGAATTGCTGAGAAAGGATCGACGCGCGCTCCGTGGTCGAACAAAAGCTTCAGTGTTCCCGCTCGGTCATTGCGGAACTTCGGCTCCCAGTTCACCACAGTCGCCCAACCCACCGGTGCGAGTTGAAACCAGTCGTCCTTCGCGTCAATTTCGGCGCCACGCTGCAGCAGCCTGCGTGCGATCTGGGGATGTCCGGCCTCGGCGGCCCAGTGGAGGGGTGTTGTGTTGCTGGCTCGCTCACGGAGGTTCACATCCGCACCGGCTCCGAGGAGCGCGTCGACAATTTTCGTATAACCGCGGTGGGTGGCGAATATCAGTGGCGTCGAGCCAAGCAGATCATCCTGTGCATTCACCATTTCCGGATCTGACGCCAATGCCGCCCTGACCGCGTCGAGGTCGCCTTCAATACAGGCGTCGATTAGGGTGAGATCTGAATCAGCCACGTCTCACTATCTCAGATTCCAGAGTACGTTGTACTCTGGAGCTCATGCGTTTTACGGGCAGTCACAACCGGCCCGCACGGCAGGTCGGATGTACTCTAATCGAACTGCTTGTTGTAATCGCAGTTATTGGCGTCTTAATTGAGCTTCTTTTGCCCAATGTTCAGGATGTCCGCGAAGCGGCGGCGAGAAAGCAGCAACGTGAGCTGATTTCACAGGTCCTTTGCGAACGGCCTTACTGCGACAGCCTGGCGGGCGGCGCGTACGTAAATGCTGCGCATACGTAAATGCTGCGCAGGTTCCCGAATGGTTGACGCCGCAATCTGTATTCGACGCTGGGCTGTCAGTTCTGTACGACCCCGTCCAGTTACCGGATGGTCAGCTTTTCTCGATAGTTCAGCCGGGAACCTCGTTTGACGCGTTTCAGGTTCAGATTCCGCAGTTGCCGTTCTTCGATCTCAGGGACGATTTTCGGATCACAGGCGGAGATTACGTCGACGGCAAGCTGCTGTTGGACTTGTCAGCAGGTTCTGGACAAGCGATCCGAGTTTCCGGCGACACAGACGCTTCGGGAGGACTGGTGTTTGCAGCAGCCGCAGTTCCGGAGCCCGCCACCGTCGGCATGGTGGCCGCAGCCGGAGTCGCCGCCGTTATTACTCGAGCTCGTCGCCGTCGCCGAGCTGTGCCATGATCGCGGCTACGTAAGCCTGAGTCTCAGGGATTCCCGGTACGTCCTTCTGAACGCGCTGCGGGCCGGCATTATATGCCGCCAGCGCCAGCCGGACGTCGCCGCTGTACCGCTCCAGCATCTGCTTCATATAGCGCGCCCCCCCAAGAACGTTAGCGCGCGCGTCAAAGGGGTCTTCGACGCCCAGGCCCGCCGCCGTGTCCGGCATCAACTGCATCAGACCTTGTGCTCCCTTGTGTGATACTGCGCACGTGCGGCCGCCGGACTCGTGACTGATCATTGCTCGCAGCAACAGAGGATTGAGTCCCTCTTTTGCTGCTGCTTCAGACACGAGGGTCCGAACTTCGCCCGGCGAAATGGGTTCGCACGCTGCCGGGGTCGCGCCTCCGCCTGCACTGGCCTGTGCGACTGCGGCAATGCTGGGGGGAGCCTCGGGCGCACCCAGCCATGGAGTTGTAAAGAAGCCATTCGATTGACCTGACGCTCCTCCGGCCTGACGCCGTGCCGCCGTACGCTGCTTCTCAATCGAGGCCTGCATGCGAGCGGCGGAAGAGGTCATTCGGGTGTCAACCTGACCGTGGACTGCGAGCACTGCGGCGATGGCGAGAGCGGCGAGTCGATTTAGACTCAAAAAAGCGGAGCCACCCTCGATAAGGTAAGTGTGAACCCGTACGACAGCTACATGGAAAACAGCGTTCTGACGGCTACTCCGCTGGAACTCGTGGCGATGCTT
>DASQEG010000897.1:0-15130 GCA_035633775.1 Bryobacteraceae bacterium | reverse complement strand
GCCCTTTGGCCGAGGTAAGCGGTTTATGGGCAATGCTCCCGGCGTGGTGAATGCAATCCTGGGCGGGTGGCAACTTAGTGGTGCGCACCGGTATGCCTCCGGTGTGCCACTGTCGCCTTCTGCTCGCTGTCCGTCTCTCGAGTTCGTCAACGCTTCTGCGCGGTGTCGCCCGAGCTACACGGGGGTGCCCGAACTGTATGGGCCGGGTAAGGACGACATCGATCCGAGCAGCAACGTTCCATACGTAAATCCGGCCGCCTTTACGGTTCCGGCGCCGTATACCTTCGGCACAGTTGAACGCAACGTCAGCAGATTGCGAACCATGCCCTCGCTCAACGAGAACGTAGGCGTGTTCAAGAACTTCGACTTCTCGGAACGCGCTCGCTTCCAGTTTCGCGCAGAAGCCTTTAACATACTGAATCGCGTCATCTTCAGTGCGCCAGATATGTTGGTCGGAACCTATAACGCTTCCCAACCCGGGAACATCGAGCGGAATCCCCGCTTCGGGTTCTTTGCGGGGCAGTCGAATACGCCGCGCGTCATTCAGCTCGGAGCGAAGCTCATCTTCTGAGATCATAGGCTTCGATGCTGCTGTTGCTGTTTCTGGGTCTTGCCGCGCAATCGTATCTCGATCGTGCTATGGGCAAGATCCAGGCGCGGCAGCCCGCAGAGGCGATTCGCATCCTGACCGACGAAATCAAGCGCAGTGGGGGGAACCCGCAGGCGTGGAACCTGCTAGGGATTGCGGAAGGCGATCGGAACCGCTACGAAGAAGCCGAGGGCGCGTTTAGGCAATCACTCGCGTTGGACGCGAGATTCGTTCCTGCATATGAAAACCTTGGGTCATTGCTGCTGCGGAAGCGGGACTTTATGGCTGCACGCAAGTTGCTCGACCGAGGTCTGGAGGTCGCGCCGGGCAACCTCAGGATCCTGCATAGTGCGGCCTGGCTGGCCGAATCACAAAAGGAGCTGGATCGCGCGGTCGCACTTTATCTTCGGGCCCGCAAGGCGGCGCCCGACGATATTCCAACGCTCATCCATTTCGGTCGTGTGTGTCTTCGCCGGGGCCTCAACGAAGACGCTCTGTCCGCGTTGAAGCGGGCACGCGAATTGGAGCCCGCAAACCACGCTGCCTTGTTCTTCGAGGCAAGTGCCCGGGCAGCGGTGGGCGAATTGGAAGATGCCTACAAGCTTCTACTGGAGTACGTGCGCAAGGCTCCTGCAAACGCCGAGGCGTATTACAGGCTCGGTTGGATTGCAAGTAAGACCGCTAAGCTCGACGAGGCTCGGCAATACTTTGACAAATGTGTCGAATTGCATGCCGATCATGCCGAGGCCGCGTACGAGCTCGCCGCACTGGATCTCGCTGCCGGCAATGTGGAGGCAGCTGAAACGAAGGTTCGCCGAGTCCTGACCATTGCTCCGAACCACGTAAATGCTCTTGTTCTTGCCGGCGATATTGAGACTACGCGGGGCGCTATCCAGATTGCAGAGAAACAATACCGGGCCGCCATCGCGGCGGATCCTGCACGTCCTGTCCCGCACTATAAGCTCTCGCGGGTGCTGGCCCGCCTCAAGGATATAAGTGGAGCGGCACGCGAGCAGGAACTTGCAGCCGAACTGGAGAAGGAAGCCAGGCAGAAGAGCCGTGCACGCCTGCAGATCGCCTGGCCGGAGACACAGGGGCAGTGAAGTGGCTGTTCAACAGAGCCCGGACATGAGAGTCTGCTGCTTAGCGTTGCTAGCCGCGGTCGCAGCTCACGGGGATCTGCTGCACTCCGGCGTCGAACAGGCCCGGAACAGAAAGTGGCGCGAAGCCGCGGGGACGTTGCAACGCGCCGTCCATGAGCATCCCGACAGCCATGATGCATGGTACTGGCTGGGAGCATCTCAGTTCTACACGCAGGCGTTCGAGGCGGCGTTGAAGTCACTTGAACGGGCACGCGCACTGCTGCCATCCCACTCGCCTACTCACCGGACTATGGGCCTCGTTTACCTGCAGCTTGAGCGACCAAACGATGCCTATAACAGCTGGTTGAGGGCACTCGAACTCAACCCGCGCGACCCAGAAACGTGCTACTACGTAGCCCGACTGTTCTTTGAGCACAAGGTGTATGACCGTGCCGAACGATGGTTCCGCCAGACTCTTGAATTTCATCCTGGCGATCACCGAGCGCTTTTGTATCTGGGGCTCACGAAGGAGAACGAGGGAGACGGAGCCGCTGCGGTCGCACTTTTTCGAAAAAGCATCGAGAAAAGTAAAGAAAACAAGCAGCCCTATGCGTGGGCCTATTGGAGCCTGGGTCGAACGTTGAGACGAAGTGGAGAACTGGCCGAGGCACGCGCGGTACTTTCTGAGGGAGAGCGCATCGCGCCCGATGCTCGCGTATTGACAGAGTTGGCCCAGGTTCTCCTGCACGCCGGCGAAACGGAAGGTGTCGAGGCACTGCTGCGCCGCGCGGTGACCCTTGAGCCGGAATACGCGCAAGCCCGCTACGTGCTCGCGGGAGTTCTCCGCTCAAGCGGACGTATATCGGAAAGCAAATCGGAGCTGGCGGTGTTCGAGAGACTCCGAACCGCTCAGCCCCGCAGGGTGTCAGCAGCCCAGGAGACGATCACGACGTCGAGTCCGGCACACAACTAGCGGTCTTCAGGGGATTAAGGATGTGTTCTTTCTGACGGCAATCGCGTCTGCCTGTTTTGGACTGTTACGTGAATCAACAGGCTCTACGCCGGGAACCGCGTGCGTCAGAACGGTTGATACCCGCGGTGACAATAGAAGGAGCGTCTATATGATCTGGTGGAAACGTGTGTCGTCGGCACTTGCTGCACTACTTTTGGCCATGCAACCCGTGGAAGGAGCTGGCCCAAAAGTGTCCGTCTACAAGACTCCAACATGTGGTTGCTGCACGAAGTGGGTGGAGCATATGAGAGCGAATGGCTTCCAGGTGAATGTGACCGACGTACCCAGCACCGCGGAGTATCGGCGAAAGTTTGGTGTTCCGGAGAAGCTGGTGTCGTGTCATACGGCCGTCGTGAACGGTTACGCATTAGAGGGCCACGTCCCGGCGGCTGACGTTCAGAAGCTCCTCAGCAGTCGTTCGAAGGCAAAGGGCCTGGCTGTTCCGGGCATGCCGATTGGGTCACCCGGCATGGAGCAGGGCCCGCGGCGTCAAGCCTATTCTGTGCTGGTTTTTGACGACAAGGGTGGAGTGTCGGAGTTTCAGAGATACGCGGCGCAATAGCTGATGTGGGTCTGGTGGACGACGCTCAGGTTAGCTGCGAGGGCGGCCGCTTATCGACAGGGCCACTTACTCGGCACACTGGAGTACTTGCAACGTCGCATGCATGGCACGTGATACGCTAAGCCTTCCTCCATGAAGCTCGAGTGGCAGCGGTATCTCAGCACGGACGAGCGCGGCTTCACGCCTTTCGGAGTCCGGCAGACGGGCTGGCAGTCCTACGAGGTGTCCACCTCACACGGCGAGTTGCCTGTCCGCTCAATGCTGATGCCGTACGAACTGGCGCTACTGCATCACCTCGCACGAGACCACTACCGTGGATGCGGCGCAATCGTGGATGCTGGCACTCTGCTCGGGCTTTCGGCGCACGCTATGTCTCGCGGGCTGCTCGCCAATCCAGAAGTCTCGGACAAGGCAAAGCGCATTTTTTCCTTTGACCTATTCTTGTCCGAGGGTATGGGCGAGCACGTCGCAGGGGCTGATCCTGGCACCGGTTCGGTGCTTGACCGGTTCCTTCAGGTGAATCGGGATTGCCTCGACTGCTGCGTTATCTCTCCAGGTGATCTGCTCGCGATGCGCTGGTCTGCTGGTCCTGTGGAGATTGTGTTCATCGACGTAGCGAAAACATGGGAGCTGAACCGGTGGGTAGTGCAGCACTGGTTCTCCTGCCTCGCCGAACGTGCGTGGGTGGTGCAGCAGGACTACATCTATTTCCATCAGTACTGGATCGCCCTGACAATGCAGGCGTTCTCAGCGTACTTCGAGCGCGTTGAGGAGGTGTTTGGAGCTACGGTATTGTTCCGTGCCACGCACCGCATCCCGGCCTCGGAATTGCGCATTGACCTGCAGTCGCTGCCCCTCAGCCGGAAGATCGAACTCCTCGACCTGGCAATCGGCAATAGCTCTGCTTCCGCCGGTGAGGTGTTGAAATGCGGAAAGGCGTACTGCCTCCTCGAGCATGGTGAACTGGGCGAAGCGCGGCGCACGCTCAGCGCGGTTATCCCATGTGATTCTCCCGTTCCTGCGCGCAACTTCCGCGGGATTGCCGAATCGAATCAGCGCATGGTGGCCGAGATGCTGGAGGCGGCCGAGTCAGCGCGCCGCGTGACGTCAATAGCGTAGAGCGGATGCTCCTCACGATCTGGGGCTGAATGTTGAGGAACATAGCAGGCGCCGGGCCGGAATTCTCAACGCCGGCCTCGCAAAGTCTCCCGGAGACCCATTTCTACTCCAGGCCGCCGGGGCGGATGGACCACGCAACGGGTCCGGCTACCGGCGCGGCGTTAGCCCGCTACTCAAGGGACACGCGCAAGTCTCTCGAGTTGCTCCGGGAAGTGCTGGCCAACCAGCCTGACCACGGCCCGGCATTGCTGCTGCTCGCGCGCATTCACGTTGCCAGGAACTTCTTCGATGCCACGAAAGTCAAGAATGCCCTCGCAGCCTTCGCGAAAGCCTGCCCAGACACCCCTGCCGTTATCAGCGAGCTTGTCTGCTTTGAGGATGCGAAGTTCACCCGGCGCTCGCCAGTGCTTATGGATACGAGTTTCTGCCCGTGCAAGGGGTGCCAGCGAACTGGGTGTCGCAGGTGGCAAGACGACTCAGTTCCACTCAGCGGCGTTGGCTGAGGCATGGGTCGAGGAAGCAGCGCGCGCCCTGCAGCAGTAGGATGTGTGAAGCAAGCACACCTCCCGGCGGCCGCACCGGGTGCTCAACGCAGCGTTTGCTCAGCGATCAATCGTGAGCATGCTCGCGGGTGTATAGCGGTGTCCTGAAACTGCTTCAACGGGCATCGCGGTCTCCAGTTCCGCAATGTCTGATGAAGTGAGAGTGATCTCCGCCGCAGCCGCGTTCTCTTCGAGATAACTTCTGCGCTTCGTTCCAGGAATCGGCACGATATCCTCACCTTTGGCCAGTACCCACGCGAGCGCCAATTGCCCCGGCTTCACGCCTTTTCGGGTCGATATCTCACGCACGCGTTCGAGAAGCAGCTGGTTCTTGTCGAACGCATCGCCAGACGCTCGCGGATACCCGACTGAGCGGAAGTCATTCGCTCCCAAGTCGCTCGGCTTGATTGTCCCTGTCAGGAATCCACGTCCCAGCGGACTGTATGGTACGAAGCCAATTCCAAGCTCACGAACGGTGGGCAGAATCTCTTGCTCTACGTGGCGCTCCCATAACGAGTACTCGGTCTGCAGTGCGGTAATCGGATGCACCTTGTGCGCTCGCCGGATCGTGCCGGGCGATGCTTCCGACAGGCCGAGGTACTTCACTTTGCCCGCCTTGACAAGCTCTGCCATTGCACCGACGGTTTCTTCAATCGGAGTCTCCGGATCGACTCGATGCTGGTAATAAAGGTCAATGTGGTCCACGCCCAGTCTCTTAAGCGACGCATCGCACGCGGACTTGACGTACTCTGGTTTGCCGCTAATTGCCCAGTACCCCGGGTCATCCTTCTTCCGGATGTTGGCGAATTTTGTCGCCAGAAAGACCTCGTCCCGCCGACCTCGGATCGTTTTCCCGATCAGTTCCTCGTTATCACCAACTCCGTACATATCGGCCGTATCCAGGAAGTTGATGCCCAGATCGAGAGCCCTCAGGATTGTTGCAGCTGATTCATCATCGTTTCGTTCGCCGTAGAAGTCGCTCATCCCCATGCAACCGAGTCCCATGCGTGACACGATTGCGCCCTGCGATCCGAGTTGTTGCTTCTTCATGCTCATGCCTTTGATGCCTCCTCCTCTATGAAACCCTGAATCGGGAGGACCTCTCAAGATCTAAATCTGCAAGATGCTTGCCTGAATCTGCAAACATGCAAGACTCTGTGGTGGCTACGGTCATTGCGCACCCGCACCTTGTGACACAGTAGCGGCGAGCAGTTGCTGAGCGCGTCGGGAGTCTTCCATAGGAGGCGTTCCGAACAGGCGCCTAAACTCCCTGCTGAACTGGGACGCACTCTCGTACCCAACTCGATCTGCTGCAAGGGCCGCGCCGATCCCCTCATGCATGATCAGCATGCGTGCCTTGTGAAGGCGGACAGACTTGAGGTATTGCAGGGGAGAACTCGCTGTTATGGCCTTAAAGCTATGGTGGAATGCGGAGACGCTCATCCCAACCTCCTCGGCCATGCGGGTAACGTTTAACGGTTCCGTATATCTGGTGTGGATCCGCTGAAGCAACGCGTAGATCTGGCCCGAGGGACCGTTCCGATTGAGCATGGCAAACAGTGCTCCTCCTTGCGGACCGCACAATGCGTGATACGCAATCTCCCGGACGATTCCGGGCGCCAGCACCGAGGCATCCATCGCGGAGCGTAAGCACTCCAGCAGCCGCACGATAGCGTCACTCATCTTCACGTCCAACGGCGTGGCTCGCATACAGCCGTCTGCCGCCGCTGCGGTTTCGTACTTTTGCTGGATGTCCATCCTGACGGCAAGTTCGCTGATGAGGCTCACGTCCATTCGCACCGAGATCGCAAGCAGCGGCCCTTCGTTTGCGCCGACGTCCGTCTCGCATTCAAAGGGAAGCGGTACAGAGAGAACAAGGTAGTTGTTCTCGTCGTAAACGATGACGCGATCCCCGATATAGCCCTTCTTCCGACCACTCGCGATAACAAAAATGCCTGGCTCGTAGAGAACGGGCGCACGAGCGTGGCCCCGATTGGCACGCGCCAACTTAACGCCGTCCACAATCGTAGAGCGCATCCCCTCCCCCTCCGTCAGATCCAGGAGCAAGGCCTTCATCTTTCGCTGGTTTGTCTCGAAGGACGGATTGAGTGTTGTCATGGTCCTCTCCCGCCCCAAGTGTAAGCGTCCCTGGTGGATGGAGCGGTGAATGCTACGTGAATATGCAGGATCGGGCAAGTAATCTGCAGATTCAGACATGGAAGATCTGACGTTTCCGTAGTCAGATGGGTCAGAGGGACAGAAAGGGACCTCCATATGCAATACAGACTCTTGGGCAACAGCGGACTCCGCGTTTCCGAAGCGGCGCTCGGGGCTATGACTTTCGGTGAGGACTGGGGCTGGGGGGCAGCGAAGCAAGAGGCGCGAAGGTTGTATGACGGATTCCGTGATGTCGGCGGAAATTTCATCGACACTGCAAACGTGTACACAAACGGCTCGAGCGAAGCATTCCTCGGCGAGTTTATGCGGGGCCACCGCGAGAGCATAGTGCTGGCCACCAAGTACACAAACTCACTCGCAACAACAGACCCAAATGGGGCCGGGAACCAGCGAAAGAATATGGTTCAGGCCGTTGAAGCGAGCTTGAAGCGGCTGGAGACGGACTACATCGATCTCTATTGGGTCCATGTCTGGGACCAGCTCACTCCCGTCGAGGAAGTGATGCGAGGACTGGATGACCTGATCCGACAAGGCAAGGTACTATACGTCGGCATCTCGGACGCGCCGGCCTGGTTGATTGCTCAGGCAAACACGCTGGCTCACCTCCGCGGCTGGTCGCCGTTCATTGGATTGCAGATCGAGTACAGCCTGATCGAGCGGACAGTGGAGCGGGAACTGATCCCGATGGCCAGGGCGCTCAACCTCGGCTTGACGGCGTGGTCGCCGCTCGCGAGTGGCACGCTAACCGGGAAGTACCATGGCCACGACTCGTCAGAGTCGGGCCGTCTCAGCAACGACATGATGAAGGACTTCATGCCGGACCAACATCGCGCTGCGAGGATTGTGGGGGCTGTGAAAACCGTGTCCGAGGAGACTGGCCGCAGCATGGCACAGGTGGCGCTTGCGTGGCTTCGCTACCGCCCGGTGCCCGTGATCCCGATCATTGGTGCGCGAAAGCTAACTCAGCTACAAGACAACCTTGCCAGCTTCGAGTTGCAGCTTTCCTCGGACCAGTTGAACAGGCTGAACGAGGCAAGCCAGATTGAACTTGGGTTCCCTCACGACTTCCATTCAAGAGAGATGGTGCAAACTTTGGTCTACGGCGGCTTGCGAGACCGGATCGTTGCTTGAAGTACCGTGAAGCACCACTCACAGACTTCTTGCGCGGTGATGCGGCGTTGCTACCCGTTGCTGAACATGACGCGGTCTTACAACAATCAATCACCCGGTACAGACTACAATCGTGCATGCGTCGAGCGCTCGGTCTGAACGACATCAGGAGCTTCGTCGCTGCTGCCGACGCGGGTACTGTGAGCAGATCCCTGACTCTTCTTGAAGGGGCTATAGGCTTGCTGTTGGTTCAGCGAAGCCAGAGAGGGCTCACCCTGACCGAGGGCGGAAGCTATATGCGTATGATGTTCGAGTGCTACCTGGAGCGCGGCTTTGTAGCAGAGGAATGTGACATAGAAACGCTCACAAACCTCGTTGGGCACCCGCCACTCCGAAGAGACTGTCCGGATGCGGCAAGAGGGACCGGACCTGAGCAGAGGTGACAGACCATGACTGACAAGCAAAGCGTGCCCGCTAACCGGGCCGCGCCTATTCCCGCAGACGACGTGCGCCGGTTCGTTACTGTCGCAGGCACGGCAGACACCCAGCCGGTTCATATTGGAGTGTCCGGCGACACCTACACGATTCTGCTGACCGGCGTGCACACCGCCGGCCGGTTCTGCCTGATTGACATGCATGTTCCACCGGGAGGCGGCCCTCCCCCACACCGGCACAACTTCGAGGAGACGTTCACCGTGCTTGAAGGGGAGCTGGAAGCAACCTGCCGGGGCGACAAGGTGGTGGTGCGAGCGGGCGAGACCGTCAACATCCCGGCTAACGCACCGCACCAGTTCCGCAACTCGTCCGCCCAGCCAGTTAGAATGCTTTGCATCTGCGCGCCCGCGGGCCTTGAGGAGTTCTTCCTGGAAATCGGCGTTCCCGTTCCGACCCGAACGGCGCCCCCGCCCGAATTAGATGCGGTGGCACGGGCGGCGTTCAAGAAGAAGGCGGAAGCTCTGGCGCCCAAGTACGCCACGGAATTCCTCCAGAACGCCTGACTTCAGGCGACGACCAGGACCATCCTGAAGGGCGGATGCTTGAACTACCGCCTACTTTGCCAAGGTTCCAGCAGACTGGCGGAATGGTCCTGACCCTGCAATTGCCCGGACACATCACGTCCGTGGCATCAGCCCCACCGATTAGCATGGCCGTGGGAACCGTGATCGCATGAGATACGCAATTTTCGGGGCAACAGGCGCGGCAGGAAAAGCTTTGGCGGCAGAGTTGGCGAAGACCAAGCGACCGTTCCGCACCGTTGGACGCTCGGAGGAGCGACTGCGCAAGGAGTTCGGTGCGTACGAACCCCTCGTCGAGTACTGCGCGGCGGACCTCAACGATGAAGCTGCAGCCGCGCGGGCCGCAACCAATGTTGAGACAATTTTCTACACCGTTGGAGTCCCTTATTCTGAGTTCCATCGACATCCGGAGCTGACCCGAATCGCACTGCGAGCCGGCGCGTCTGCCGGCGTGAAACAGTACGTTCACCTAAGTACCGTTTATCCATACGGGGTGCCTGAAGAAGAGTTCGTAAGCGAATCTCATCCTCGCAAGCCAAAGGCCTTCAAAGGCCAAATGCGCAAGGAACAGGAAGATCTTGTTCTCGCAGCCAGTAACCCGAACGGGATGCGAACGACGATCCTACGCCCGCCGGACTTCTACGGTCCGGATACCGAATTGAGTTACGTTCGCGCAGTGTTCGACGCAGCGCTAAAAGGTGGCACAGCTAACGTAATCGGTCCGATCGACACGCCACACGAGTTCATCTTTATACCCGACTTGGCCCAAACGCTGATCGCACTTGCGGACAAGGAAGAAGCGTATGGCAAAGCGTGGAATGTTGCCGGTCCCGGACTGATCACCACACGAGAGTTCGCCGCGCTCGTTTTCGACGCCGTTCAAAAGAAACCGCGTCTTCGCGTCGCCGGTCGCTTTACCTTGCGTCTCCTCGGGCTCTTCAATCCTTTTCTCCGCGAGGTTGTCGAGTTGCACTATCTGCGGACCAGTCCCGTCAAGCTGGACGACAGGCGGTTGCGTGGCTTGCTCCCGAATCTGCCCAAGACTCCTTACGCTGAGGGAATCCGCGCAACGCTGGAGGCGATGCGGCCCAGCACGCGTCAGGCGACCATCTGAAGCAGCACAGATTCGGGGTTGCGCGAGGTCACTGGAGGTAGAGTGCCGCTTGTGTGGGTTCAGTGACACCTTCCCGGAGCGACCCGTCTACATCAGATCTGCAGGAAACGGTCCGAGTCTGGAATGTTGACGGCTACGAGACTGGCATGGTGGCGCACGTTGCGCAAAGCGAAACTGTGTTCATGTGAACACACTTGTTGTGCTCCTTGCCCCTGCTTCGATGCATTCGCAGAATACGCAGTTGCATCCGGCGGCGCCGCCAGTGTCGCAGAGGACCAGATCGCTTCGAGGTTGATCCCATTCATCCGCCGCCCTGGCTCTCGCTTGCGCCCGTAGCGATGTAGGCTCGCTCACTGACGGATTTCAGCTATTGCCGGATACCGGATCGGGGGGCTGCAAGAACACAGCTATCTAGGTATTCTCAATGTTCTCGTGTATGGCTATTCTGATCCTGCACTGGACAGTACCCGTCAATTCATAGCAACTTCGGCCCAAAGAACAGCAGGCGGAGTCCGTAGTCCAACCCCGACGAAAGGAGATTCAAATGATGCGAGCAGCAAGGATGTACGGTTATAAGCAACCGCTGATACTCGAGGAGATCGACAAGCCGAGCATCAAGCCCGGTGAAGTGCTCGTAAAAGTCGAGGCGGCGGGAATGTGCCGCACCGATCTTCAAATGGTCGATGGCTACTTCAGGGAGTATCTGGATTTGCCCTTCCCTGCAATACCCGGCCATGAAATTGCGGGCTCGGTGGAGGAGATGGGGGCAGACGTACCGGCTACCACAGGCCTGGCCGTCGGCGACCAGGTCGTCGTTGTAGGTGGGTGGGGCGACGGGACCTGCCGCCAGTGCAGGCTCGGGAACGAGCAAATCTGCGGGCACGGTGTCTGGCCCGGCTTTAGCTCATTCGGTGGGTACAGCGAGTATGTTCCCGTTCCATACAAGTATCTGATCCGCATCGACAGGAAATACAACCTGAAGCCCGAGCAACTGGCTCCGCTCACTGATGCGGGGCTTACTCCTTATCGGGGCATCAAGAAGCTGAGAGCCGCCGGCGTGCTCGGACCGGATCGGGTGCTCGCGGTCTTCGGAGTCGGTGGGCTGGGCGCCTACGCGGTGCAATACGCGAAACTGCTCTCATCGGGCGCGACGGTCGTCGCGTTCGCGCGCAATGATGAGAAGCTCGCCATCGCCAAAGAGCATGGCGCAGACCACGTAATCAATATGCGTGGGAAGTCGCTTGCTGACATCCGGAGCGAACTTACGAAGGCGACAGGCCACCGGGAGATCGATGGCGCAATCGACTGCGTCGGTGCAAAGGAAACGCTGCAAACCGGCTTCGGCCTCCTTACGACAGCCGGAGCCTATGTTTCCGTCGGCCTTGTAGGGAGTCAAATCGAGATTCCATTGTTCCCATTGGTCGCCCGAGAGTTTACGTACCACGGCTCTTTCTGGGGCAACCACAGCGATCTGAGCGAAGTCGTGGCGCTGGCGCAACAAGGAAAGATCAAGCATGCAATCAAGAAAGTTCAGTTCAAAGACATAAACGAGAACCTCGAGTTGCTTCGGGACGGCGACGTAGTCGGGCGGGCAGTCGTCACGTTCGGCGCGGAAGCGGATGTCCCGAGCCAGAGCAGGGCTGCAGAAACATCCGTCGCTGTTTATCAAGGATGCACGGAAGTGCACCTGTGAGGCGACTTGCAGCTTGCTTGTTCACGATGGCACTTGGAGGGACTGCCATGGCTGAGAGTGAATCGATGGAAGTCAGGAATCGGCAGCTGATCCAGGCGGGTTTCCATGCCTGGCGGGCCGGAACCGGAAATATCTTCGATTTGCTGGCGCCAGATGCCACGTGGACAATTGTGGGTAACGCTCCCGTCTCGCGGACTTACGTCAGCCGGGAAGAGTTTCTCGCTATGGTGATCAAGCCGTTCAATGCGCGGCTGTCGCGGCGATTGGTGCCGCAGGTCCGGGGTATCTACACCGACGGCGACATGGTGATCGCACTTTTCGACGCTGAGGCAATGGCACGGGACGGCAAGCCGTACCGAAACACGTATACCTGGTACATGCGTGTCCGCGAGGGCAAGATCTTCGACGTAGTGGCGTTCTTCGATACGATCGAATTCACTGACTTCTGGCGGAGGGTCAAACCCGAGTAGACGAGGGTTTGCGCTTTGCTCCGGGGCCTTCGTCGCGGCGGTGTAATGCAACGCTGAACACGCTGGCGTTCGGGGGCGGTGAGGTCATTGCAGAACAACAACCGCCAGGTGCAGTTCGGACTAAAGCTGCTGCTCAAACTGGCACGGCAGCCGGCTCACCCGGACTCGCCTGCGGCCTGCGCGAGGGTCAGAGTTGCGCCCGAGCCGCACATATGGAGACGTGGCCCGAGCCGCTGACGGCCTCAACTCCTTTATGTTAGATTGGGCCTCACATAAAGGAGTTTTGGTCGTGCAGAGATTCTTGTCCTGCCTCCTCACGCTTATGACCGTGGGCGCTGTTCTGAACGCACAGCCCGCTGCGTCGTCACTACCCCAGGGCGTTTCCAAAGTGACCTCGGTTGAGGGCATCACCGAGTACAAGCTCGACAACGGCTTGCGCTTTCTTGTCTTCCCGGATCCGTCCAAGGAAACTATCACCGTAAACATGACGTATCTGGTAGGATCCCGTCACGAGAACTATGGCGAGACCGGGATGGCTCACCTGCTGGAGCACCTCGTTTTCAAAGGAACGCCTCGCCACCCGAACATTCCGCAGGAGCTGACTGCGCACGGCGCAAGGCCGAACGGGACGACGTCATTCGATCGGACAAACTACTTCGAAACGTTCGCGGCAACGGAGGAGAACCTCCGCTGGGCGCTCGATCTCGAATCTGACCGGATGGTGAACTCGTTCATCGCGAAGAAGGACCTCGACAGCGAGATGACTGTGGTCCGGAACGAGTTCGAGATGACGGAGAACAACCCCCAAGGCGTGCTGTTCAAGCGGGTACTTGCTGCTGCGTACGAATGGCACAATTACGGCAAGAGCGTCATCGGGTCTAAGGCCGACCTCGAGAACGTACCGATTGACCGTCTGCAGGCGTTCTACAAGCGGTACTATCAGCCAGACAACGCCATCCTGACCGTCGCAGGCAGGCTTGACGAGCCGAAGACGATCGCGCTGATTGTTGAATACTTCGCTAAGATTCCGCGGCCGGATCGCAAACTGCAGCCGACGTACACTCTTGAGGCAGCGCAGGACGGCGAACGCACGGTTGCGGTACGCAGAACGGGAGACACCCAGGGTGTGCTCGCCGCGTACCACGTCCCCGATGCGGCCCATCCTGACCACGCGGCGCTGGATGTGCTTTCAGAGATTATGCGCAGTCAGCCGAACGGGAGGCTGTACAAGGCTCTGGTCGAGTCGAAGAAGGCCGCTGCTTCGTTCGCATTCCAGTTTGGCCTAAGAGAGCCGGGCCTGGTTCTCTTCGGTGCCATGGTGCGCAAGGAGGACAGCCTCGATGATGCAGCGAAGACAATGTTTGGCGTGCTTGAGGAGTTTGCGTCAAAGCCTCCGACGAAAGAAGAAACGGATCGAGCAAAAACAGAACTGCTGAAGAATTACGACCTGGCACTTCGAAACAGCACGCAGATCGGTCTCACCCTGAGCGAACCGGCGGCCGCGGGTGACTGGCGAATCTGGTTCCTGACACGCGACCGGGTCAAGACGGTTTCTCCGGAGGACGTGCATCGGGTTGCAAAATCTTACCTGAAGATGTCAAACCGCACTGCGGGCCTGTTTCATCCTACGGACCGCCCGGACAGAGCCGAGATTCCGCCCCCCACGGACTTGGTCGCGGCGCTGCGGGACTACAAGGGTGGCGAGGCTATCGCGGCCGGCGAGGCCTTTGATCCTTCGATTCCGAACATCCGCAAGCGGTTGACCACGGGCCAGCTTCCGTCAGGCATCAAGTACGCATTCCTGCCGAAGAAGACTCGCGGCAGCGTTGTTCACGCGAGGGTCTCACTGCACTTCGGAACCGTCGAGACGCTCAAGAACATAAACATGACAGCGGACCTTACGGCCGCCATGTTGAACCGGGGAACCGCCAGGAGGACGCGGCAACAGATCAACGATGAACTGAACCGATTGAAGGCCCGGGCGTCGGCTTTTGCCATGGGCGCGAGTGGCGTTCGGTTCCAGGTCGAGACAGTTGCGGCCAACCTGCCGGAAGCGATGCAACTCGTAGGTGAGATGGTGCGCGAATCGACCTTTCCGGATAACGAGTTCGACACTCTGAAACGCGAGTACATCGCGATGTATGAGAACGCCCGGCGAGAACCGCAGGCGATTGCGGGAATCGCAATGGAGCAGCATCTCTCACCCTACCCAAAGGATCATCCGCGGTACGTACAGTCGATTGACGAGCGCGTGGAACAACTCACGAAGCTGACCGTAAATGACGTGAAGGCTTTCTACAAGAAGTTCTACGGCGCTTCGACCGGAGAGCTGGTGGTGGTTGGGGACTTCGACCCGGCGGCAGTGCAGAAAGTGGCTGTCAGCACTCTGGGAGACTGGAAGAGCCCAGCTCCACATACCCGGATCCCTCGCGACTATCACGCTGTTGAGGCGGTGAGTCGGTCCTTTGAAACTCCGGACAAGGCGAACGCGACTATTCTACTTGGAACGAATTTGAAGGTCAGCGATGAACACCCCGATCATCCTGCTCTGGTGCTCGGGAACTATCTTCTCGGCGGCGGATTTCTGAACTCACGCCTTGCGACACGCATCCGGCAGAAAGAGGGACTTAGCTACGGAGTGTC
>DASQEG010000896.1:0-1621 GCA_035633775.1 Bryobacteraceae bacterium | reverse complement strand
TCCAGGTAGATTCGAGGGCTCGCAGGTTACTCGTGATTCCGTTTCCAGCAGAGGGCGGGCCGTTTGTGGTTTGCCGAACTCCGCTACGCGCAGTCGGTTTCGGTGGAGCCGTTCGTCATAAACGATAGACAGTATGTTCTTACCGTCGGGTAGAACTTGTGGCCAGACATGCGTCTGCTCCAGGCGCGTCGGCGTTCCTCCCGAGGTTGGCGCCACAAACGTTGCAACACGATTCGACAGCAGCACGCGGTCGGGAGAAAGCCACGTGCCGAGGTGAAGTACCTGCGGCAACTCCGAGATGATCTGCTGGGTTCCTCCGTCCGCCGAGATACGTCTTACGCTTCCACGGGCGGAGTAAAACAACGAATCGCCGGTTGGCGACCAGAAGACGCTGTGCAGTCCCGCTGCGGCTGGCAGTTGCCTTGGCTCCAGTTCTGCAAGATCGCGTATCCAAAGTCGAAATCTTGCGTCGTCTCCTAGTGCCGTAAAAGCCAGTTTCGATCCGTCCGGTGAAAGGGCGAAGGATTGTCGGCTTCCGGCGGGCTCGAAGCCATAACCCTCCGGAGCCGGCACCGTGAATCGGACCACCCGGGAAGTGGTGGGCTGTGCTGACGCGTTGGCCTTCGAGCGCAAGAGCCACGCGATCGCCGCAACAGCTAAGACTCAGAGGAGGAGTATCCAGGGAACCCTGTGGCGACGCTCGGCCACGGGCGGAGCAGCGGGCGCCGTGTCCTCGACGCGAACGGGCGCACTGGCGACAGGTGCCGACGGAGTCGTGCTGGCCGTGTGCACTTGACCCAGAAAACGGTAGCCTCGCCCTGGAATCGTCTGAATGTATCGAGGGTTATCCGCCGTGTCGCCCAAGGCCTGGCGCAAGCGGTTGATCGTGGCATTTAGTCCGTGCTCGAAGTCGACAAATGTGTCGGCGCTCCAAAGCAGTTGCCGTATCTCTTCCTTCGAAACGACCTCACCCGGACGCTCAGCGAGCATCGCGAGCACTTGCCACGGTTGGCGGGCGAGTCGGACTCGAACGCCGTGCCTGCGCAGTTCACCGTTCACATAGTCGAGCTGAAACGGCCCGAACGAAGCGACCGAATTGTTGACCGGCTGAGTGCCCATTCCGGTTGATCTGCGAAGTGCATCGCAGTTGGAGAGCGTGTGAGACGCAGCGCGTTTGCATCGTCTCCAACAACTTAGTGTGTGAGGTAGGCCTTACCTGAATGTGAGAGGTTTGGAATGGACTGAGCGACGAACTCGTGCGACGCTGCCCTTCGCCGGAGATCGAGAATGAGCTTTCTAATGAAACCAGCAACTGTCGTAGCGGCGCTTGCACTTCTGTATGCGAGCGCTCCCGGTGCCGAACCCGAGACCATAGCCATCACGAATGTGACTGTCATCAATCCGTCGCTCAACTCGTCGGCGACCGAAATGACCGTGGTTCTTCGAGGCGGGCGCATCGCCACCGTAGGCAGGTCAACTCGCCTGCCTGCCGGAAGTCAGGTGGTCGAGGGGAGGGGCAAATATCTAGTCCCGGGGCTGGCCGACGCTCACATGCATCCATACCCTGCGCCTACGACAGGTGACGTAAAGGAGACGAAGGAACTCGTAGCGAACCTTCTTC
>DASQEG010000895.1:0-3895 GCA_035633775.1 Bryobacteraceae bacterium | reverse complement strand
CCTGCTGAAGCGCACCCTGCAGCCCCCGGGTTTCACTGACGAGCCCGCCGTGGGCCCAGAAAAGCACGCGGAATGGCCCGGTTGCACGCGCCATTGCGGTCGGAATATCCTCGCGAAAGATGCGTTCAACGTCGGCCTGCGTATTGCGGTATTTGCCTGCGGAAGAGAGCTGGCCAAAGCGCAGGTTGATGACGTGCCCTCGAAGCCTGTCCAGGTCCGAAGGGCTGAGCTCCCCGCCCCGCGAAGCTGAACGGGTCCCGCCCACAATGGCGTCTTCGAGCGCACGTTCCTGCTCGAACGTCATCTCAGCTTCGTCCAGTTCCTCATCATGGGAGAAGGAGCGCGAATCGTCTTCCGCCCGGTCGAAGAAGATCTCGGAGATCTTCAGTACGGTTTCGCGGGCGCGATCCGCCTCGGGCCCGAAGACGCTGGCGTTGCGAGCCGACTCGGCTTGAGCCATACGGGCGTGAACGACGCTGATCCGCTCGATCATTTCCTGGCGCGAAACGCCTGTTCCGGGGCAGCTCTTAGCGGCCATCTCGTTGTGGAAACGCAGCGCCTCCGGCGCAAGCCCGAACCGCCGCTGCACGGCGGCAATGACCTCTAGAACGGACTCGAGCTGAGCGCCTTCAAGGCGGTCGTTGCCGTGATCGAAGTCGCCGATCGTCTCGAACATGAACGGGCCTGCGGTTCGGTTGCCGTTGTGCCCGGCTGCACTGGCCGGAGGCAAATCCCAATGGCGCCCTGTCCAGATCTCTCCGCCGGTGCCGATCGTGATGTGCTGGGCAATGTGGCTGAACCCGCGGGTCTGAGTGTGGAAACGCCACATACCTTCGATCGCGCGCTTCGGATCGGCATTGTATTGCGCGTGATTCGGACGAAAAGTGTGGTGCATATGCACGGCATTGATTCGGCGCCGGAAAGGAAAGGCGTGGAGCACCTGAATGAACTCACTCAAACTCAAACGGCGAAAATCAGGCATTGCGGACATGTTTAAGCTCCTCGGCAGGCTCAAAAAGCCGCATCCAATGTATCAGCACGAGTTGACGCTCAGGGGTCCGCGCGCTACTCTCAAACGCTAAAGGAGAAAGGATGTCAAGGCCCGATCAATCCATCACATTTCTGCGCAGTTTCGGCTATTCGGTCATGAGAACGCCTAAGCCGGGCACCCGGCCACTGCTCGTTTACCACCGCAGTGGCAAGGACTTAGACCGGCTGGGCGACATAACGGATTTGCTGCAGCCCGGGTCCGTTGCCCTACCGCAAATCTCCAGCGATGCTACACCGGGAATCACAATTGACGGAAGAGAAAGCAGCACTGTGAACGCGGCGATCGGGGTCAACATTTTGGGCAATATTGTTCGGGCAATGGGCGGGTCAGACCTGGGCCTGGCAGCTCACTACGACAAGGCGCGGACCGTGGTGTTCTCCTATGCGGACGTGCTGGAGGATCGCATCGAAAGGCTGCAGCTCGAGCAGTTCGTGCATACCGCGAAGATTCGGGCCGAGAACTCGCCGGGCCTGGTTGACAAGCTGATTGACGGCGAGCTGTATGTGATCAGCGCAACTTTGAAATCGAAGAAGTTCATCGTCAGGACGGAGGATGACCGAGGCGCGAAGGTGGACCTGGATGTCCCTGTGATTCAGCAGGCGGTTGGGGGCAGCGTTAAGGTGGGCACAGTGGCCGGCCTGAACAGCTCGGTTATCTATGAAGGGTCGGTACCGGTGGTGTTTGGCGTTCAGGCGGTACAGCTTGTTTTCAGCGAAGACGGACGCTTCCTGACGACTGAACAGCTGGACCCCGGTGCCGCGGGTGTACGAGGTATGGCCGAACAACAGGGCCAGCCCAGGTTTCTGTCTGCGCCCGGCGCTTTCGTCCGATTCAACGAGTAGGAAAACGCAAGAAACCCCGCTGATCCGTAGTGGACCAGCGGGGTTTCCAAATCAAACACACTGTATTCCCGATCTCGTGTGCGGGCAGCCGGTCCACGGGGAACGTCGGCTCGTCACTGAATACGAGGCCTGGAAGCTTAGAACGGTCGACTCAGCAGTCGGCCACCTCGCTCTTAAGATCAGGTCTACTATGACTACTACTATCCATGTTAGACTGGACCACCTCCTTTCTCAGTGTTAGTTTCATCTTCACACACGCATGTGACCCTGTCAACAACTCAGCGTAAAATTCCCATCTTTTGCAGAGGCCAGTAGACAAACACTGCCTTGCCATAGATATGGGTGCGAGGCACGCCTCCCCACGAGCGGCTGTCGTTCGACGAGCTGCGGTGGTCACCAAGGACAAAGTACTCTTCGGCGCCCACTTTATACGGGCTGACCGAGACCTCGTCGCGATACTCTTCACGGACGTAATCCTCGCGCAGACGCTGGCCGTTGACGATCACAGTGCCTGCGTCCACTTCGATCGTGTCACCCGGAAGGCCAATGACGCGTTTGATGTACGACTTGCTCGGGTCTCCCGGAAACCAGAACACCACCAGATCCCCGCGCTGGATATCGTCTATACCGAAGCGATAGACGAACTTGTTGATAAAGATCCGTTCCTGGTCGGTCAGCGAGGGCATCATACTGGTGCCCTCGACCTTTACAGGCTGATAGAGGAAGAGGATCACGAGGATGGCGAGGATGACTGAGACAAAAAGATCGCGCGTCCATCCTGCAATGGATGTGAGTAGGGTCGGACGTGGCGCGGCTGGGGCGGCCGGAGTTTCTGGCGCCCCGGTGTCTGATTCCATACCGGTCGACGTAGAGCGATCTCTATTTTAGATCACTTTCGGCGGACAGCGGTTGCACAGTGGCGCAGCCGCACGTTCTGCAGTAGCATCTATAGACATCATGGAAAGCCCCTCCCGCCGAACCTTCGTCGAGACCGCAGCAGCAGCGCTCCTGTCTCAACAGTTGCCCGGACAAACCGACAGTGGTTCGGCCAGCGGCATCCCCACGCGACCGTTTGGCCGGACGGGGGTTCGGGTGTCGATCATCGGCCTCGGCGGCTGGCATATCGGTGCCGTCAAGGACGATAACGAGGCCATTCGCATCATGCACACGGCGCTCGATGAAGGCGTCACTTTCTTCGACAATGCCTGGGATTATCACGACGGCCGCTCCGAGGACCTGATGGGCCGGGCGCTGGCGCAGGACGGAAAGCGGAAACGCGTTTTCCTGATGACCAAGAACTGCGAACGCGACCATCAGGGATCAATGCGCAACCTGGAGGACAGCCTCCGGCGCCTTAAAACCGATCACGTGGACCTGTGGCAGTTTCACGAGATGGTCTATGACAATGACCCTGACTGGGTGATGGAAAAGGGCGGACTCAAGGCCGCGATTGAGGCCCGCAAGCAGGGCAAAGTGCGGTTCATCGGCTTCACCGGACACAAGGACCCGCAGATCCACCTCAAGATGCTGAATAAGCCCCATGCGTGGGATTCGGCGCAGATGCCGGTCAACGTCATGGACCCGCACTACCGGAGTTTCATCAACGACGTGCTGCCCGTCTGCCTGAAAAAGAACGTCGCAGTCATCGGAATGAAGGGTTTGGGAGGCGGCATGCCCCAGGGCCGTTTCTTGTCGCACGCCGGGTTAACCGTGGAAGAGTGCTATCGGTTCTGTCTCAGCCAGCCGGTCGCCGTTCAGGTCATGGGCATTAACTCCGAAGCCCAGTTGCGAGCCGACGTTACGCTTGCCCGGTCCTTCAGACCCTTTTCGCGCGAAGAAGCCACCCAGCTGATCTCACGTGTCAGGGACGTCGCCGCCGACGGCCGGCATGAACTGTTCAAGTCGAGCAAGACATATGACGGTCCGCACCATCGGAAGCAGCACGGGTTCGATATTGAGGCAGCCGACTAGGTCCTTGCGCGTGCTTCGGCCCTGAACAGGG
>DASQEG010000894.1:0-4469 GCA_035633775.1 Bryobacteraceae bacterium | reverse complement strand
GAGCAGCGGTACTCTACTGCGATGGTGGAGACGTACATAGCCGTTCGGTTTCCTGAATACAAAGTTGGGTTCAAGCATGCATCGGTGATGGATGCCGACAAAGTTGTGGAATCCTACTCGCCGACTGTCGTCGTGATTATGCCGGTCCTTGAGCCGCTCGCATGCGCGCCCTCGCAGCTGGGCGGGCAGGACCGGTCCGGATACGCGCGATTGGTAAGCAGGTGGTCTGCATCGTACTCGCAAGTGCGCGTTCTGATTGTCCTCCCACCTGCGTGTCCCGCATCAACTGAGGAACGCCGTCAACTTGTTGCAGCTGCGTCCATGGCCAGGTACACAGTCCTTCTTGAACCTGAGGCTGGTGGGCCTGGCTACTTAAGCACTCCCGAGAGCCATGCACGCGTGGCCCGACAAATCATCGATGCGTGGTCACTGCCCGCCGAGGTGGTCCATGTAGAGATCAATGCACAGGCCAACCGGTCTACTACGACGCCAGGCACCACGGTTCGTGAACTGGCGGCGGACGAATGGGTGTTCTGGACGCAGGATGATCGCACGTCGAGCTTGCCTTACGAACTGCTCACCATTGGATTCGCGGACCTGAACCAGCGGCGAATGAAGGTCGTGGGCCTTCGTCATCCACAGTATCGACTTACGATCGACGGCCGCGACTTCGGAATTTATCCGAGAGCGGCATTCGATACGGGGCTCGACGTTGGCCGGGCTGCGACACCGTCGAGCAATCGAAGTTCAAACGTGTACCGCAAGGTTCTGGAACGGCTGAAATGGTGGTGCGAACAGCAACGCAGCCCCAAACTCGTGGAACCGCTTCCCGACGACGAGGAACTTGTCGCTGCGATCGTCGAGTCGGCCAGGCCAGCAAGCCACGACTTCGAACTACAGCCTGTGAACTGACGGTGAGAATCTCACAAGGCTCCGAGGTCGGAAGTGATCCTGCCGGCCTCCGCCATGGCTTGTTGAGCGCCCGAAACATCACCCAAGCTCCGTAAGATTTCAGCACGGGAACGAAGAACAGTTGCGGTAGCGGCCATGTCGCCTACATCTTGAAAGAGTGCCAGGGCCTCAGAAGCTTTCAGCAACGCCTCCCGCGAGTTCCTCGCTTGACGCAATGCCGCCGCGAGTTCCCGGGCAGCGTGAGCGCGACCTGCACGAAAGTTCTCGGCCGAGTATATTCGTTCAGCCTCACGGAACGAGGCGATGGCTGCATCGAGATCTTGAAGGCGAAGTTGCGCCCGACCTTCGAGTAGTCGCGCTTCCGCGATGGGGAGCTTAAAGCCCAATGCAGCAGCCTTACCTGCGCCGCTTCGGGCGAACTGGCAAGCCCGGCGGTGATCCCCCATGAGGTAGTACGCGCGCGCCTCTGACAAGTCGATGCGAGGGTCCTCCGGGACTTCTGGTCCTGATTGCCGTCGGCGCAACTCGGCCAACACGGCGAGTGCTGTCGCGTGTTTTCCACCCGCTCGCAATACTCCGGCATAGTGGAGTCCGTATTCTGTGTTGTCGGGCTGAAAGTGCCACAAAGAGGCAAACCGCTTGACCGCTTGGTCCCAGTTTTCCAGAGCTTCGAAATAAATGCCCTCGACACGCAGGCGTTCTTCCCGGGACAAGCTGGCGGAAAGCGCAAGAGCCTGTCGAGCTTGGTTCTGAGCTTTTCGCTTATAACCAGCTGAGAGCCAGGTCTCGGCAAGGCTGGAGTGAATCAACGGAAACTGCGGGTCAATGACAGCCGCTTGCTCCAGCAATTCCGTTGCCCGCCCGAAGTTGTACGTACGGAGCTGTTGAATTCCTTCCACATAGAGCTTGGCCGCCTCAAGATCAGATGGCAGGGGGCCTGGCGCTGTAGGTCCGGAGCCCGCGTGAGTCGCCCCGAGGAACTTCCTGAGGTCTCCTCCGATCGCAGTAACCATTGACAGGATGTCCTGTTCTTGTCCTGACTGCTCAGTTATGAATGTACCGGAGGGCTTACCGACATCCTGCGCGTAGACCTTGAGTTGCAGGCGACCATCCGGAGCGAGAGTATACGCTCCAGACACCACGAACCGGGCACGCAAACTTCGGGCCAGGCGCCGCACCGCGGAGTGGTCCAGTTCCGTAAACCCCAAGCCCAAATCACGCCTCGCCCGCATCACCTCAATCCTCGAGGTTGCGCGAACCCCTGGAGTCGAATTGATGAGCGAGGTCAGCGCCTCCGGCAATGCTGCCGAGAGCCAGTGAGAATCGGGTGCCTGGGAATCATTTCTGAACGCGAGCACGGCGACAGCCGGCAAGTTGCGCTGCGGGACGCTCAAGTCTTTATGAAACAGGCTTATCGTAAACAGCAACGGACCAGCGGTGAGCACGAATATCGCCGTTCCTACCGCAATTCGTTTGGCTCGAGACGGATGTAGAGATCGAAGGACGTGAAGGTCACGTTCTAACTCAACTACGCTTCCGTATCTCCTCTCCGGATCGGCGTTCAGGCAGCGGGTCAGCACTTTCTTCCAAACTGAGTCCAGTTTTGCTTCAGATTGAGTCAGTGTTGATAGACCTGCGTCACCTCCGGAGCGCGGGGCTTGACCAGTTAGAACTTCAAGGATGATCAGCCCTAAAGCGTATATATCGCTTGCAAAAGTAGTATCGGCCCCCGTTAACTGCTCCGGCGCCAGATACGCCAGCGTTCCCATTTGCGGGAGGACGGTAGCTGACCCTGCTACTCGCGCCAGACCGAAGTCTGTGATGGCTGCCCGAACTCTTCCGGGTTCCTCTATCAAAACAACATTCGCGGGCTTTAGGTCTCCGTGGAGAATCCCGGCCCCGTGCGCGGCCGCAGTACCTGCGACCAACTGGTCGGCTATACACAAGGCCAGTGGTGCGGGTAACGGGCCCTTTTGCAACTGGCTTGATAGTGTTTCGCCCGAAAGCAACTCCATTGTAAAGAAAATAGCGTCAGAAGGCGTCCCATCGAGTTCTTCTGTACGATGTGTTGCTACGTCGTACACACGGCATATATTGGGGTGTGTCACCGCACGAGCAAGCTGGACTTCCTTCTTAAATTGCGCGACCATGCACTCGCTGGAAACTAGTTTCTGAAGCAGTACTTTTGCGGCAACTCTTATGCCGAGGGTCAAATCCTCGACTTCATAAACCTCACCCATTCCGCCGGAGCCGATCAGCCGTACGACTCTGAAACGTTCAGCAAGTAAGTCGCCCTGCTTAAACCGTGGTGTGAACGCCGGGGCAACTGGAAGGTGAGCAAAAACGGGCTCTTCGATGAAGCTACCGACTGCAGCATGGTGTTGGAGTAGTCTTTCCACCTGAGCGCGGAGAACGGCGTCACCACTACATTGTCTGTCCAGAAAATGGCGCCGTTGATCACCCTCAAGGTCGAGGGATTCTTCGAAAATATCGGTAAGGCGGTCCCAGTTGATCACCTGCTTGCCATTTCTGCGTGAAGCCACGTTCGAGCAACAGTCCAATCGCGTTTCACGGTCTTCTCCGAAACGCCCAGCACTTCCGCCGTCTGTTCTACGCTCAATCCGCCGAAATACCTGAGTTCGACGACGCGGCTCTGGCGCGGCGACAAGGCAGCAAGGCGGGTCAAAGCTTCATCAAGCGCGATCAATTCTTCGCTGCGGTCCGGAGAGACAAGAACTTCCTCTGCAAGGGAAACTCTCTTCCGGTGAGGAATGCGCTTACCTGCATCCCAACTCCGCGCGTAATCAACGAGAACAGTTCGCATAATGTGTGCGGCTACGCCGATAAAATGGGCGCGGTTTTCCCACGTACGGTCAGCAGTTCGCACCAATCGCAGGTACGCCTCATGAACCAGCGCTGTCGCTTGTAGCGTATGATTTAGGCGTTCGTTGCGGAGGTTCCGCTGCGCCACCCTTCGCAACTCGTCGTATAGCAAAGGCAGTAGCTGAGCCGCAGCTTCGGTATCCCCCTGACCCAGCTGAATAAGCAGCCGAGTGACATCGTGCGCTGGTTGAGGCATACAAGTTTCAGACGAAACTGGCACGGTGCATCTCATGTTCATCGCTCGCGCAGAAGACGGGCTGAGTTGACCTTAATGCGCAGGGTGCGCACACCAGGAGTATGCTACCTCACGACACAGGTGTAAATAGTACTTTGCCGGTGACCGTACGCCAATTTGAGACCGAGATCCACTGCAGTTCACCTCTTTCCTGATAAAAGTCATCTTCGCTCGACCGCGTTACCGATGCCGCAAACGGAACTATTCAGTGAGGCTGTGTCGATACAGTTTCCGAAGTCACCCTCGGTAAATCGATTTATCTAGACACGAACGAAGTAGTGGTGTCAATGACGAAATATGCCAAGTAACCGTGACTTGGCATATCTGGCTTGTACTCCCCGGCGGGGGTACTACCAATGCCCGAAGTACTATGACCGCAGTTGGTCGTTTCGCAGACTTTCCAGTATCGAGCCTTGCTACAACGACGGTGTGTGCATCT
>DASQEG010000893.1:0-2354 GCA_035633775.1 Bryobacteraceae bacterium | reverse complement strand
CGAATAGTCAGCGACTTTCGGGAATTGCAGGCGGGCCGGGGAGCAATCCCCGGCCCTTTTTATTGGTCACCGAGGTTTTGCCGGCACCAACTGCGGTTCGAACATTCGGAGCTGCTGCAGCAGCTTCTCGGCTTGCTGTGTTCGGCCGGAAGCCTGGAGCAAGGTAACCAGATTCACGCCGGCGGCTGTGAGTCCCGGATTGCGCTGAAGAGCCTGCCGCCACAGCGACTCGGCGCTTGCGTGATCACCGGCGGCCGCACGCAACACGCCGAGGTTCACCATAGCGACAACAGAGTTCGGATCTGCTTTGAGAGCGGCCTCCCATTTTCCGAGCCGTGTGAGCACGGCAGCGTCAGCGGGCGCAGAGCGCATCAGTCTCTCAGCTTCGGAGAGTTGGGAGCTGTTCGAGCTGGTCTCCCCAGCCTCCGCATAGGCGAGTCCTAACTCCCTTGTCGTTGCTGTGAACCCCCGAAACGGCTCCAACCGCCACTCGGGGTCCTTCCGCGACTTCGCCATCGCTCTCCGGGGAATGCTGTGGTCGGTCAGGACGCCGTGTCCACCGTCGACCACTTTCGCCTTCGGCATGTGACAGCTCGTGCAGTCTTCGCCCCGTCCGCACTGATTGATTGGGTGGCAGCTCATGCACGCTGCCTGCTTCGACACCGCAGTCTGGTGCGGACTGTGGCAGGTCCCACACCAGAGCTTATCGCCCGAAGCTTTCTTGCACGCGCTCGCCTCGAGCTTCTCCATATGGCTGGTCGCACGCATTGCGCCACCGTCCGTTGCTGCTGGCACAAAGTACGCCACGAAATCGTTCAGATCGTTACCGGCACGGTTTTCTGCGATTCGACGCCCCGCTTTCTCGATGCGCGCAGCGCCGGAGAGATGGCACTGCGAACAGACGGAGTCGCGCTCGGCTGCCCCGAGCTTCGCGGGATTGATCATGCTGCCGCGCCCGAGGATGTGTTCCGAGCCAGGGCCGTGACATCGTTCACACGCGACTCCGCTTTGCGCAAACGGTGGGTCCGCATAGCGGTTCTGAGTTCCGTAAATCGGGCGTGCCTGGCTAGCGTGACAATACAGGCAGTTCGGTTCAATGGGCCGGCTCCATCTGCTGGTACGATCAGCCTCGTAGCCAGGAGAGACGTCCCATCGCTTCTGCTGCGTGTACCACGTGACGGGAGCCTGAAACAGAAAGTTGTCCGTGACGAACAAGTAGCTGCGCCCCGCCATTCCCGAGCCGATATAGTAGTTCAGCTGCCTCACGCCGGACAGTGTGGACGTGCTCCAGTGAACCCGGCCATTGTCATCGATGCTGTACTGAACGCCGGAAGGCTTGTGTCTGAACTTGCCCGGAGTTATGTCGGCATCAACCGGGCCGCTCGTTCGCGCCATCGGCGTTGATACGTAATGGTCGTAGAGCGCCCGGTGGCAAGGCCGGCAGCTTTCATTGCCTGTCCAGGTAAGGGCAGCCGCGAACCAAATCGTGAACAGCACGATCACCGCCTCAGGCTTACGCCAGACGCCTGGAACCTGGCAAAGTGCGCTTCAGCGAGTTCGATCTTGCCGAGTTTGCGATAGCAACGTGCAAGCAGAAAGTGAATCTGCCGGTCCGTCGTTCCTGCACCGGCGAGCTTTAGCGCTCGTTCTCCGGCAGCCGCAGCCTCTTCGTACGCCTTGCGCTCGAAATGCAGCCTGCCGGTTTCATAATGCCCGTCACGCGACTGAGGATCCAGTTCCAGCGCCCGACCAATCTGTCTGCTGCTGCTCTCATACTCACCAAGGGTGAAGAGTAGACGCCCGAATGCGACATGCGTGTCCGGCGACGGTTTGTTCAAGCGTTTCTCAAGCTCGATCGTTCGCTCGTAAAGAGCACGGGCTTTCTCAGGATCTGCTACGCCCTCATACGAAAGAGCCAGATAGAAGTGAGTTCGGACGTCATTTGGATTGAGTGCTCGAGCTCGTTCGAGCACCGGTATCGACTTGGCAAAGTCGTTGTCGACGTAGTGAAAGAAACCGAGCAGGAACTGAACGTAGGGTGAGTTTGGCTCCAGTCTTGCAGCTGATTCGAGACAAACCCGGGCGATGTCGAAGCGGTTCAGGGCCATCGCAAGCTTGCCCTTCAAGGTAAGCGCCGGAACGAGCTTCGGATCACCGGCAAGCGCTGCGTCGACTTCCTTGCCCGCCTGATCGAACTGACCCTGTGAGAAGAGGCTGTTGGCGCGGTTGTAGTGATCGACAGGGGAGCTTGAAAGAAGCAGAAGGAGGGCCGCGGCGATCACTGAAGCATCCCCCCTTTCCTAAGCGAGTAATAACGATTCCCTACCACATCCTGAAACCGGTCCTTGTGGCCA
>DASQEG010000892.1:0-7001 GCA_035633775.1 Bryobacteraceae bacterium | reverse complement strand
CCTCTATGCAATCGGTGGCTTGTCGAATCTCAAAAGGCTATGCTTCTGGGCGCTGACAACTTTGGCGTCGAGAGCTTCGCATCCGGGGTTCCGAACGATATGGCTCACACTTGCGTTTTATGACGCGACACACTATACTCGTTCACGATATAGACGATGTCGCAACGCGTGCCCGATCCCGACGTTCTTCTGCCGTTGCCCACGGCGGTGTTCCACATTCTGGTTGCGCTAGCTGACCGCGACCGCCACGGCTACTCGATCATGCAGGACGTCGCAACGCGGACGAGCGGCAAAGTCCGCCTGAGCGCCGGGACGCTCTATAGTTCTATTCACCGAATGTTGGAACAGGGCCTGGTGGAGGAGCTGCGGGAGAGCCCCGACCCGGAGAGCAGGGATGAGCGCCGACGTTACTACCGTCTCACCAAGTGGGGTCGCCGCGTGGCGAGCGCGGAAGCTGAGCGGCTGACCCAGATGCTCAGCCAGGCGCGCGCAACCGGACTGATTCCCAAAAAGAGCTAGCGGATGCTGCCCATCGCTCTTTACAGAACGCTGCTCTCGTGTTACCCGGGGTCGTTTCGCGAGGAATACGGGGCGGAGATGGTTTGCGCTTTCGCTGAGCAATTGCGGAGCGCGCGGCAGCATGGCGGCTGGCGCGCCGAGCTTTCGGTGTGGGCCCACACGAGTTTCGACTTATTCCTCACCGCACCACAGGAGCATCTTCACGTGATTCGTCAAGACTTGCGCTACGCAATCCGCACGCTCGCTTCACAGCCGGGCTTTGCGGCGGCTGCTGTACTGTCGCTGGCATTGGGAATTGGGGCGAACAGCGCAATCTTCAGCGTGCTGAATGACGTGATGCTCAGCGCGCTGCCAGTGCGCGACCCGGAATCAATTGTCCTGTTGACGAACCCTGTCTCGAGTGGCGTTGCGCAGGGTTCGCAGAGCAACGAACGTTCTCTGCTGACGTACTCCGAGTTCGAACAACTGCGGGACGGGACGGACGTGTTCTCGTCCCTGATGGCGAGCCAGAGCCAGATGGAGCGTGCGCCCGCCCGGGTGGATGGCGCTGAAGCGGAAGAGATTCGTTACCGCATGGTCTCTACGGAGTACTTCGGCACACTGGGTGTACCCGCATTGCTGGGACGAACGTTCGCAGATGACGATGATCGTGGCGCTGCTCACGCCGTCATCAGTTATGCGTACTGGCAACGCCGCTTCGGAGGGAGCGCCGACGTGTTGGGAAGGAAGATCGAGATCCGCGCGGGTGTTCTTTCCATTGTCGGTGTGACACCCCGTACCTTCTTCGGTGAGACTGTGGGCGAACGTCCCGACGTGTGGTTGCCCTTGAGCATGCAACCAGCCGTGCTGCCGGGACGCGACTGGCTGCGCGAGAAGCCGGGCGATGTGGAAAAGGTGATGTGGCTGCATGCGTTTGGTCGTCTGAAACCGGGTGTAACCCTTGAGAAGGCGCAAGCGGCTGCAAACCTGGTTTTCCATCAGGGGCTGGAAGCATACTACGCAACTGTAGAGTCACCCGAGGACCGGAAGCGTTTTCTGAACCAGCGGCTGAGGCTGCGCCCGGCGGCAACCGGAGCATCGCAGGTCCGCCGGTTTGCAGAGCCATTGATCGTCTTGTTAGGCGCCGCAATGCTGGTGCTGCTGATTGCCTGCGCGAATCTCAGCAACCTGTTGCTGGCGCGCGCAACGACGAGGACGCGGGAGATGTCGGTGCGGCTGGCACTCGGCGCCGGGCGCGGGCGTCTCATCCGACAGATCCTCACAGAGAGCATGGTTATCGCATTTTTGGGCGGCATCGCGGGGCTGGCGGCAACGTGGGTGCTGCGCATCGTTCTGCTGCGAATGGCTTCGGATTCGATGTATCTGCCGCTGGCGCTGGATGTCCGCATGCTTGCTTTCACCTTCGGCCTCACTCTTGCTGCCGGCTTGATTCTGGGCCTTATTCCGGCGCTGTGCACGATAAGGGTGAACGCGGCGGCGGGATTAAAAGAACAGGGCCGCGGCCTCACGGGATCGGCCGCCTGGATGCGCGCCGGCAGGTTCGTGGTGGTCGGTCAACTGGCTCTCTCGCTGCCATTGTTGATCGGTGCGGGATTGCTGCTGCTGACCCTCCACAACCTTCAGCAGGTGAATCTTGGCTTTGAAAAGGAACGGCTGCTCATCGTGGAGGTCGATGCGGAAACAGCAGGATATGAGCCCTCCCGGCGCCCCGCACTGTTTCAGCATCTGTTGGAGCGGGTGCGCGCGACGCCCGGAGTGCGTGCCGCAACGTATGCGAACAACGGACTGTTCTCCGGGTCGGACAGCGGGGACGAGGTGCTGGTGGAAGGCTACACGCGGACGGGCGATAACGACCGGAGCTCGCGATACAACCACGTAGGGCCCGATTACTTCTCGGCGTTGGGTGTTCCGGTGCTGCTGGGCCGCGAGATCACGGAACGGGACCAGCTCTCACGTCGGGTTTGCGTGATCAACGAGGCGTTCGCCCGACGGTTCTTCGACGGCCGCAGCCCAATCGGGATGCACGTCACCCAGATCTTTGCCCAACAACGCAACACCTACGAGATCATCGGCGTGGCGCGCGACTCCCGGGCAACAAGTCTGCGCGGCACGGTGGAGCCCCGGTTTTACGTGCCTGCGGCTCAACCGATCTCCCCGCTGGACAGCGCCAGCTTCACGATCCGAACGATTGCGGAGCCGACCAGCGTGCTGTCGGGGGTGCGCCGTGCCATCCTCGGACGGGACCCGAACCTGCCCATCACAGTCGCACGTCCGCTCGGCGAGATCATCAATGGCCGCATGGCGCAGGACAAGTTAATGGCCCGCCTGTCGATCGCCTTCGGAGTGGTTGCCCTGCTGCTGTCGGCGATCGGACTCTACGGCGTGTTGTCGTATGGTGTCGCGCGGCGCAGGAACGAGATCGGGATCCGGAAGGCATTGGGCGCGCCTCACGGTGCAGTGATAACTATGATCCTTCGCGAAACGGGATGGATGCTGGTGGTCGGCCTGGTCACCGGCGCCGCACTGTCAGCTGCCGGGCTACGACTCATCAACAGTCAGCTGTACGGTGTCGCGCCGACCGATCCGGTAGCCTTTGCAGCAGCCATCGCGGTGCTTACAGGAGTGGCGCTGATGGCAGCGTGGGTTCCGGCGCACCGGGCGTCGCGAGTCGATCCGCTGCTCGCACTTCGCTACGAGTAGACGTGTCAATTCGATCCCGCACTAGCTGCTGGTGGAGTCACGCTTAGCTCGGGCCCTGCTGCCCGACGCGCTGCCTCGCCCTGGCCGCCGCACGGTCCTTACCTTCGCGGTCCCCCCGCCGCCGCAAAAGAACTGACTCTCACCGTCCGACTCAAGCCCCGAAATTTCCACTCCGGTGGGCATGTCGAGCGTCTCCAGAACCTGTCCGGTTTCAGGATTGACTCGCCTCAAGTCGCTCTGGTCACCTTCCCACGTCGCGTGCCAGAGCTCGCCATCAATCCAGGTCACTCCGGTGACGAAGCGGTCAGAGTTGATCGTGCGAAGAACTGCGCCTGTCTCCGGGTCCACCTGGTGGATCTGCCGCTCCCGGTACTGCCCGACCCAGAGCGTCCCTTCGGCCCACGCCAGCCCCGAGTCGCCGCCTTGTCCGGGTGCTGGAATCGTGGAGAGCACAGCGCCCGTTTCGGGATCGATTTTCTGGATGCGATCCTCGGACAGCTGGTAGAGGTGCTTGCCGTCGAAGGCTGTTCCCGCATGTGCGTCGACGTTGATCGAGCGCACCACGCTGCCAGTCTCTGGATCCAGTGCCTTCAGTGTGTCCCCGGCGGCAAACCACACGTGTTGACCATCAAACGTCACGCCGTGCACGCCGTCGATGTCGGGGAAGGGACCATACTCACTTACAATCTCAGCAGTTGATTGACTCATTCCGTCAGCTTAGTCAATCGGCATTGGACCCGGGAGTAACAAAGTCGTCGTGAATCCGGGGAGCGGCGGAGTCACCCAACGCTGGGACCTCCCGCGTCCCACGGCGTGCACCTTGCCCGTGGCCGCAAGTGAATCGAGCGCTCGCTGAACTGTGCGCTGGCTGCTCCCGAGCGCAAGCGCCAGGGCCGAACTCGACCAGGATTCACCGTCGGCCAGTAAAGCAAGTACGGCCGCATGCTCGTCTTCAACCGGAAGTGCCAGCACTACGATGTCGCTCGCCCGGCGCGGCGCAAGCGCAAATCCGTCCCTGGTTGCATTAACGGCGGCAAGTGGCCGAAGCATCGCCCGAAGCCTGCCGACTTCCACCCGAAGCCGTGCGCGATGCGACTCATCGGCGTGCTTCGCCCCGAACGCCCGATGGACTAGTGTGTTTCTGGACACGTCTCCGGGCCATGCTTCACCCATCGCACGTACGAGAGCGAACAAGACCGGCCGGGTTGCGAGAGACATCACCTGAGTTGCGTCACGCACAGCGTTACGGCATGCATCCACGACGAGTGCTTTCGACGCCAGCAACGCCTCGACTCCCTCAAGCAGAACGATTCGTTCCTGACCCCGGGCGATGATACGTGCGGCAGGCGCGTTGAGGATGTCGCATGCGCTCACAACCTCCGCTGTCAACGCCGGGATCTGTGCCCGATGTGCAGCAGACTCGGCCCTTGCAAGAGCCGCGCGTGCTGCCTGCGTCCGGACACGTCGAATCGCGATTCCCGCGACCACCAACTCGTGGGCCGTGCGCAGTGCGGGTGGGAGGGGCGTGGGATCGAGCTCGGCAAGGGCGCGCTCGGCTTCATCGATCCGGCCGATCAGAACGAGACGCCGGATTTCGAGATGCCGCGCATGCGCGGCGTTCATCAGATCGCCCTGTCGTTCGAGTGTCGCGCGTGCAGACTGGAGAACTTTCGCCGGCCAGCCGAGGTCACGTGTGACGATTGCAATCTCAGCCTCGGCAACAACACACCTTGCGCGGCCCACGACTTCTTTCGGACCGAATGCGCGTGCAGCACTTCGCAGGAGGATCCTGGCCCGGGGAAGATCGCCAAGTTGGGCCATGGCGATGCCTCGCAGGGCGAGCGCAGGCGCCTCCTCACGCAGCGCAACCAGCTTCAAGGCACGCAGGGGATCACCGGCCGCAAGTGCGCGCGCCGCTGCTGTGATCAGTGAATCCATCGGAATCCCGCCACACTTGTCACTCCCATGGTTTCAATTTTGGGCGCTAAGTTTATCTCGTGAGTGCCAAACAACACATCGTATCGAGAACGGACCGAACGATGACGCGCACGCGAACAGAGGAGACGACCACGATGACGAAGCACAAAATTGGAACACGTGAAGAATGGCTCGCAGCACGGATTCAGCTGCTGCATGAAGAAAAGGAGCTCACACGGCGCAGTGACCACTTGGCGCAGCAGCGTCAGCAGCTGCCGTGGGTTCGTCTGGACAAGGCGTACGAACTGGAGACCGATGAAGGAAAGCTCGCGCTGGCGGACCTCTTTCGCGGGCGTTCGCAACTGCTGGTGTATCACTTTATGTTCGGGCCCGACTACAGTGCTGCCTGCCCGTCCTGCTCAGCCATCGCGGACGGTTTCAACGGGTTTGCCACGCACCTCGCCAACCATGATGTTATGCTCTGGGCAATTTCGAGGGCCGAGCTTCCGAAACTCCAGGCCTACAAGCGCCGGATGGGATGGACTTTTCCGTGGGCATCCTCTTACGGCAGCGACTTCAATTTCGATTTCAGCGTCTCCTTCACCGAGGCGCAACAGCGCCGGGGCGGATTGGAGTACAACTACCGCAGCGAGCCGCCGCCCGCGAGTGAAATTGACGAAGGAACTGCCGCGGGCGCGCGCATGACCGAAACGGATCCGGCCACTTACAGCCGCGAGAGGCCTGGGATGAGCGCGTTCGTCTTAGAAGACGAGATCGTCTATCACACCTATTCAACGTACGCGCGCGGACTCGACGCTCTCTGGGGCATGTATCCGTGGCTCGACCGTGCTCCTTTGGGTCGCAATGAGTCAGGAGTGTGGTGGCGGCGCCGTGACGAGTATGCCGATGTAGTCCAGTCAGGCAACTGCTGTGCGCAAGAGGCTGGTTGCTGATGAACGGGCAGTGCTGCGGGACGCGGACGGGGAGCGGGCACCTCCTCGCCCGCCGGATATCGGTGACGGTGGCTTCGACTTTGCCGCTGGCTTTGGTTGTGTTTCTGCCGAAATGTCCGTTGTGCCTCGCGGCCTGGTTGGCGGTCGCGGTGGGGATCAGCGTTTCGGCAGCGTCTGCCGCGTGGGTGCCTGCCGGTATCGTGTTGTTGTGGATGGCCGCTGTCGGGACTGTGCTCTGGCGTCGCGCTTTCGCGTCGGTTTGTGCGCCGGCAGGTCGTCAATAGCCGGTGACCTCGGATGCGCTCCTTGTTCGCCGACGCATGGCATGGGATCATACGACAACATGGCCGCGAAAACAGGCAAGCTTCCCAAGAAAGACAAGAACCGGCTTCCCCGGAAAGAAAAGAAGGCACAGCAGAAGAGAGCGAAGCAGGTCTGACCGGATTACCAGCCTACAACACAGCTGGATACAGAGACGGTGGGCGAGGCACGGCCGGGCTGCTCTGATGTCTGACATCAACTCGATCGACCAGTGGCAATTTCCGGGTCGCTGGGTCGGCGGCGTCTCCCTCATCGTTGGCCCTCTGCTGTTGCTGACTGGTGCGCTGTTGCGGGTCCAGTTCCACTTGGGAGTCACGTGTCGAAGCCGACCTGCTGTTGCCGATTCTGTTCAGGTCGCAAATTCAGTTCAGCAGCATTGCTCGACTTCATTCACTCATACGGCCCTTCTCGACTGAACGGAGAAACTGCGCCTGGCCGCTGGCCAGTCCCGAGCGATCGGTGGAAGCAGCCGCAGAGACGTTCGGAGCAGCGCTGTACAGCGCTCAAAGGCCCGCACGTCACGCTGATGCCACTCGAAGCCGTAAGCCACGCGCATCGATGGCGGAAGCGATCCAATCGCGAGCAGCTGCG